>CAMAGQ010000037.1 GCA_945833895.1 uncultured bacterium | reverse complement strand
TAATTCTCCTGCGTCTTGTACACTACGACCCATTTTGACTAGTAGATTATATGAATTTTTATTAAAATCATAAGTATCCAATATAGTTATATCAACATAATCCCCTTGAACTTTTGCTGATAGTACATCAACACTACCAAATGCAAAAATCTTTTAAATTTGCCATTTCATTTTATCCTTCTGTGTAAATCTTAAAAACATTTACATTATAGGATTTTTTTTGATTATACACAATACCGTATTTTTACGTAAGTAAAAATACGGATTGACAAATTCTGAAATAATCTCTCCATTTGGATTTAGGCGGAAAACCCTTCATCCTCAAGAAGATTGTCGCTATTTGATGAAGCAACAGCCATTTCGTCACAGCGTTCGTTAAATTCGTGACCATTGTGACCTTTTACCCAGATAAATTTTACATTATGATTTTTCTTTGCTTCAAGTAGTCGTTTCCACAAATCCTGATTTTTAACAGGTTGTTTATTTGCACCTTTCCAGCCTTTTTTCACCCAGCCGTCAACCCATTTTTGGTTAAACGCATCTACAAGATATTTTGAATCGGAAGTTAATTCGACATCACACGGCTTTTTCAATGCTTCCAACCCGACAATTGCCGCAAGTAGTTCCATACGATTATTTGTAGTTACACGAAACCCTTGTGTAATTTCTTTTTTATGAACTTTTCCCGACTCATCTTCGGCAATCAAAATCGTTCCGTAACCGCCTTTTCCCGGATTTCCGCTACACGCACCGTCTGTATATATTTTTACTAACATTTTTGTCCTTTTACTCTTCTGTAATATCCCAAACTTCTAAAATATCCTCCGGTATGTTATCCAAAAATCTTGACGGTTTCGACAAGACCAAATTCATTGAATAATCGTACATATCGACAGGATACGTAATATATAAATTATTTTTTGCACGGGTTGAGGCTACATACATCAACCTTAATTCCTCGTCCAACTCCGCTTCCGAATTGAACGAATAAGCACTCGGAAATCTTCCGTCAACCGCACCGATTATAAAAACGCTATCCCACTCAAGCCCTTTCGCTGAGTGAATTGTAGAAATCGTCAACGCTTCGTCATCACTGTTTCTTTTATACATTCCCTCAACACTAGCATCAGGCGGTTCAAGTGCCAAATCGCTTATAAAATCTTCCAAACTTGAATACTGTGTTGCCAAATATTCAAAATGGTCTAAATCTTTTTCACGTTTATTAAAATCGTCGTACTTATCTTTCAAAATCGGACGGTAATACGCAATAACTTTTTCCACAATATCCGACGGCTTTTCCTTTGCTATCGTACTTCTTATCCTGTCTAGCGTTTGTAGCATTGGTGCTATACTTGCAGCCTTGTTTGACGGCAAAAGTTTAACATCAGGGTTCAACTGTCCTTTTATAATCGGCAAAACAGAATTAACCGTAGACGCTCCGACACCTTTTAGTAACAACAAAATTCTTGTCAAACTGATTATATCATCAGGGTTAAGAATTACTCTCAAATGTGCGACAATATCCTTGATATGAGCGGTTTCCATAAACTTTGGACCGCCGAATTTTTGATAAGGAATTGCACGTTTTGATAATTCAATTTCCAACGCGTAAGACATCCTCGCGTTTCGTGCAAGCACGCAAATATCAGACAAACTTATATCTTCGTCCAAAAGTTCTAAAATTCTTTGACAAATAAAATCCGCCTCCATCTGGGTGTCTTTTGCACAAATTAATGCCGGAACAACAGGTGATTCAATATCCGAAAACAAAGTTTTTGCATATTTTTCTTTCGCCTGAGCGATAATTGCGTTGGTAAATTTCAAAATATTTTTAGTACTTCTGTAATTTTGCTCAAGTTTGATTATTTCAGCACCCTCAAACATCTTAGGAAAATCAAGGATGTTGCGGTAATTCGCCCCCCTGAATGAGTAAATACTTTGTGCATCATCACCGACAGCCATAATATTATTGTGTTCTGAGGCTAAAAGCCTTATGACATCTGCTTGTAATGTGTTTGTGTCCTGATATTCATCAACCATTATGTATTGATATTGATTAGACAATTTTTTGCGAAGATTTTCGTTATTTTCCAATAATAACTTCACATACAAAAGCAAATCATCGTAATCCAACACGGAATTTTCCCGCTTGTAAGCAACGTAAGCCTTGTGAATTTCTATAATTTTATCTTCACAATGTGCAAATTGCGGAAATTCTTCTTCAATAATGAGTTTTGTCGGGGTTTCCTTGTTCACACTTTTTGAATAAATTTCAAGAATTGTACCTTTCTTAGGAAATCTTTTTTCTTTTTTGGGAAACATCTGCCCCGTAATATGCGAAATAATATCTTCACAGTCGGATTTATCAAGAATTGTAAAGTTGTTTTTGAGTTTCAAATATTTAGAATATTTTCGTAAAATTATATTAGAAAACGAGTGAAAAGTACCACCTGCAACCTTTTCGCACCTTTCATCAAGAACAAGCGAAGCACGTGAAAGCATTTCCGCAGCGGCTTTTTTTGTAAAAGTTAAAAGAAGAATATTATCAGGACTAACACCGTCTTCAATCAACCTTGCAACACGGTAAGTTAAGGTTTTGGTTTTACCGGAACCTGCCCCCGCAATAACAAGAATAGGACCTTTTTTTGAAACAACAGCGGATAACTGTGCGGGATTAAGGTCTGTTTCGTAACTAACCTTGTAATCTGTCTTAACTGCACCCCGTTTTTTTAACACATATTTCTTATGTGCGGGTTTATTCTCTTCACTAATAACGACTTTGTTTGACATGCTAAACTTATTATAATCCAGTATTCATAATATTTTCAATGGGATAATGTAAAGTTTTAATAAAATTAATACAAAAAATTTCCGAAAAAGAAAGTCTCATCAATTGATAAGACTTATAAATATACATTTACCCCACACACATATTAACATATAAAAAATAGTTTGTCAAGTCGTATATTTTTGTAACCGAAAATTCAAAAATTTGACAGAGGGAATTTCATAATTTTTAGGGTTACAACCTTGCATTAACCCTCGACATTCTGGGGGTGGTGATTTCTTTTGCCCGAAGAATCTGTACTCCGTCATTCTTGAGGGCAACAATTTTTATGGTTTGCATTTCACTCGTGTTTTGAGTAATATATCTACTATAATTTAGAAGGGGATAAGATGAAGATTGAGGCTAGAAATTTAGTTAAAATATACGGCGAAAGAAGTGTTGTATCAAATATTTCTTTTGATGTCAATAAAGGCGAAGTAGTCGGTCTGCTTGGACCTAACGGTGCCGGAAAAACGACAACTTTTTATATGATTGTCGGGTTAGTAAAGCCAAATTCCGGAAACGTTTCGATTGACGGTATTGATATCACAACTTGGCCTATGCACAAACGCTCAAGAGCAGGTATCGGCTATTTGCCTCAGGAAGCATCAAGTTTTAGAACTCTATCTGTTGAAGATAACATCAAGTTGGTTCTGGAAATGAATTCTAAATTGACCGAATGTGAGAAAAAATCAAAACTGGAAGAGTTACTGGCAGAATTTGGTGTCGCAAAACTAAGAAAAGCAACTGCAATTTCTCTGTCAGGCGGCGAAAGAAGAAGGGTTGAACTTGCAAGAGCTCTTGCTGCAAGTCCTGATTTTATCCTTTTGGATGAACCGTTTACAGGTATTGACCCTATCGCAATCGGTGAAATTAAAGACAACATAAGAAAATTATCGGAAGAAAAAGGTTTAGGGGTTTTGATTACTGACCACAACCCGAAGGCTACTCTGTCCATTACCGACAGGGCTTATGTAATCTTCGACGGTAAAATTAAAATTCAGGGTAGAAGTAAAGATGTTGCGGTTGACCCTGTTGCTAAAGAGTTTTATTTAGGAAAGGACTTTACTTTATAATGCGGTTTAAATTTCCTGAAATTACAATATACGACAGGTACATGTTTAAGCAGGTTGCGTTAACCTCACTGGTTGCAATTCTTTTGTTTACCATTGTTTGGGTTGCTCCAGAAATGCTTTTAAATATTATAAAAGGGGCTCTTGCAGGTAATTACGGCTTTAAAACGGCGGTGTATTTGTTCCTCTGTGAATTGCCGAAAATCTTGGAAAAAGCATTCCCTGTAGGTTTGCTGTTAGGTTCTTTGTTTACTTTTGACAAGATGAGTAAGGATTCCGAATTAACCATTTTTAGAGCGGTCGGAATGTCATTTCAGCGAATTATTGTACCGGTAGTCTTTATTGGTATAATTTTTACTTTCTGTTCTTTTCTTATCGCAGGAAATCTGACATCAAAAGCAGAAGACAAATTGATGGCTCTTCGCGGTGATGTGATTTCTACCCAATATATTTATACTCAGAAAGATAAAAAAGGTCATCCGCTTATGGCTGTTGTTGTTTCAAAGTCTTACGGAAGAGAGTTAAGACGTGTAATCGTTCTTGATTTTTCGGATGATATCTATCAGGATGTTCACCAACTGTCGCATATCTATTCTGCGGAACTCGGTTACGCCTATGATGACAGGTGGGCATTGAAAAATGTTACTAACTATAAAATTTCATCAGAAGGGATTTTTGAGTCAATCGGAAATATTCCGCAAATGGATATTTTGAACGGGGAATCGGCAAAAAATGCCTTTACTCTTTTGACTTATTCTTCTGTAAAAGTGCGTGATATTAATAATATTAACCTTAGAAAATATGTTAATTTGCTGAAAAAAGAAAATTTATCGGCAGAATATAATGCGATGCTGAATAAGTATTTACAACGATATACACAACCGCTTGTATGCTTGTTGATGGCAGTTCTGGGAAGTTTGTTAGGGTTCAGCAAACCTCGTGAACAGAAATTTATCGGTATGATTATCGCTATCGGAATGATTTTCTTATACTATGTTACTCTTCCGTTCTTTGATTTACTTGCCGAAAAAGAAGTTTTATCACCGTATATCACGTCAACACTTCCTATTATTGCGTTTACTTATGCAATTAGTGTGTTCTACAAACTTAAGGATTTATAATATGAGAATTTTAAAAATTTTATTACTAATGGTAGTTGGTATCTTTTGCGTAAATCCTGCAATCGCAGGCGATATCACCGTTGATAAGGACAATGGCGTTTATCACGTTGTTTTGAAAGGTGAACGGATTAAGAAAAAAATTAAGTTTGTAACTTCAGAAGATTTGATTACAAATCGGGAAGCCCACATAAGAGGTCGTTCAATTTTGACAATTAACGCAGGATTTTTTGACCCGAAAAACAGCAAAACAATTTCTTATATTGTAACGGACAGAATGATTTCGGCAGACCCGATGTTTAACAGCTCACTTTTAACAAATCCGTTTTTCAGAAAAAATATGAATAAAGTTCTGAACAGATCCGAATTTCGAGTAATGCGTTGCGGTAATAAATTTGAATACACTATCGTTTCTCACAAATCAGAAGTTCCGTTCGGATGTATCGTAGAAACCTCAGCACAAGGCGGCCCGTTGATTTTGCCTGAACTCCGTATGGAAGAAGAAGGATTTATTGTAAAAAATGATAAGGGTGAAGTCGTTAGAGAATCAGCCTCGGTATTGCACAAAACCTCAAGAACAATTATCGGGATAAAAGGTACTGACGAATGCCATATTTTGATTATAACAGACGACAACCCGATGGATTTGTACGAAGTTCAAAAATTGTGTAAAGACCTTGAACTTGATAGAGCAATGGCGTTTGACGGCGGAAGTTCGACCTCATTCAATTATAAAGACATTGAAGTTATTTCTACAAAAGGCGATGGTGCAGGCAGAATGCTGAAATCTTTCATGATTGTCCGTTAAGGGAATTTTCCGACAAATTAGTTTTTTAATTTGCTGCAGAAATTTTATTCTGCGGAAATAAAAGTGATAAATTTGTCACCATATTGTTTTTGTTTGAGAACGTTGTATTCTGATAAATCTAATTCAATAACGTGTTCTAGAATAATAATTCCTGAGCAGATTTTTGACGCGATACTCAGACTTTTTTCATAAATACCCGAAAAATAAGGCGGGTCTATGTATATAATATCAAACTTATTTTTGTTGCGAAATTTTTCACAAAGGTTCAAACTATCGCCAAAAAGTAAGGTTATGTCGTTATCATTTTCGTACTTTTTTATGTTGGATTTTGTTATGTTGTAAACTTTTCTGTTTTTTTCGATAAGAAGAATTTTTCCAAACCCTCTTGAGAGTGCTTCAAGAGCCATAATTCCCGAACCGGAAAACATATCAAGGAAACTTAACCCTTCAAACTCGACCATTGCTTGTAGAGTATTAAAAACGCTCATCCTAACTTTGGAAAGCGTCGGACGAGTAATATTTTCATCAGGTGCGGTAATTTTTTGACCCTTGTATTTTCCGCCAGTAATGTTCATAACCACATTTTAGCATAAAAAAGAGAGTGCCTGCACAATTCCCTCTCTTTCTGAGGGCAACGATTTTTGCTGCACGAAAAATCTGTACTCTTGTCATTTTGAGGAGGTGAAACGACCGAAGAATCTTTAATCAAGTTTATATTAGATCCTTCGCTTCGCTCAGGATAACAGAAAATTTACAAATGCTTAAGTCCACCCTATATTTACCCCCGCTCAGGATGATGGAAAATTTACAAGTACTTAAGTCCCTAATATTTACCCCATACATTTACCCCTTTGCCCCTTTTTACAGCAAAAAAGACCTCTGGATTTAGAGGTCTTTTTTATTTCAAAATTTTCGGTTTTCTTTGATTTTATTTTCCGCTTGCTTTTGCATCCATTGCTTTTACGTATTTGCATCTTAATTCTTGATCTGTGATTGCATCTACATTGAAATCTACGTAATGATCTTCGGTTTCATATCTGCCGATTAGGTTTTGCAAAAGAATTGAATTTGCACCTAAGTAACCTTTAGCAACTTTTCCGGTTTCTACAAATTTGTTTCCGTCGTTTAGTAATGAAACATTCAATGTGTCACCGTTTGTTGTTACAAAGGCTCTTGATTTAACGTTGCAATCAAGAACTGATCCGCCTTTTTCATTATATGGATTTTCGTATTCTTCTACAAAGAATCCTTTTGGATTTCTTACAACTTCACCGTCTTTTTTAGTTATTGAGAATGAACCGGTCGGAATTCTCAAAACTCTTTTTCCGTAAGATTGATGCTTGCCTTCCCAGTCCTTAATTTCTGTATCGTAAATAAGAACATTTTTAGAAGATTCTATGATATCCATATCACCGATTTCTTTTGTGCCGTATTCCCATTCTCTAGTGCCTTCGTAGTGAATAATGTTGCGTTTTGATTTTTCGTCGTACTTATCACCTTCTGTTCCGTCAATTCCCCAATTTTGCATATTATTGTAAAGCGAATCCAACGGAATTGGTTTTTGGTATGAGCAATACCATTTTATAATTGTATCACGTTTGCAGTGGCAGCTGTCAATCAATGAATCCAGCGGGGTTATTGAAACATTAGCATCTGCCTCAGCGTACGCATAACCGTCATCACAACTTGTTAATGCAGGAGTTCCGCCTATTGTTGCCCCTAACATCATTAAGCCATAAATAAGATTTCTCATTGCTTTTGCACCGTTGTTTTTGTTATCTTCATTTGCACAAAAAGCAACTTGCGGTTGTTTTTGTTGTTCAACATTGTTTGCAGTGTAATTTTTTACAGAATTTGGGGTTAAATTGTAATTTTTTACTGAATTAATTTGCATAAATGCCTCCTAAAATATTTTGCATATTCATTATAATAGTAAACAAAAATTAATTTGCTACTCATGTTACAAATATGTTACATAAAAAAATGCCCTATTTTTAAGGACATTTTAATATTTAAAAATTTTTGATTATGATTCAGCAAGTTTTGCTCTGACCAAAGATTCAACCTCAGCCAATATTTCAGGATTTTGTTCCAGAAATTCTTTCGCTTTTTCTCTTCCCTGACCCAGTTTTTCTTCGTTATAACTGAACCACGCACCTGCTTTTTTTACAATATTCAAATTTACGGCAACATCAAGAATATTACCGATTTTTGAAATACCTTTACCGAAAATAATATCAAATTCAGCTGTTCTAAATGGAGGGGCAACTTTGTTTTTCAAAACTCTCACTCTTACGTGATTACCGATTTCACCTTCATCACCTTTTAATGTTTCAGTACGTTTGATTTCCATACGAACAGATGCGTAATATTTTAACGCATTACCGCCGGTTGTTGTTTCAGGATTTCCGTACATAACACCGATTTTCATACGTAACTGGTTGATAAAGATTACGGTAGTGTTGGTTTTTCCAATAATACCTGTCAATTTTCTCAAAGCTTTTGACATCAAACGAGCCTGTAAGCCCATTTGCTGGTCTTCCATAGAACCTTCAATTTCGGCTTTTGGAACTAACGCCGCAACAGAGTCAACAACGACAATATCAACAGCACCCGAACGAACAAGTTCTTCTGTAATATCTAAAGCCTGTTCGCCTGTATCAGGTTGAGAAATTAACAAATCATCAACTTGGACACCTAAATTTCTTGCATATTCAGGGTCAAGGGCATGCTCTGCATCAACAAACGCCGCAATACCGCCTTTTTTCTGGCATTCGGCAACAATATGTTGAGCAAGGGTTGTTTTACCGGAACTTTCAGGGCCGTAAATTTCAATAATACGACCACGTGGAATTCCGCCAATACCCAATGCAACATCTAATGATAACGCACCGGTTGGGATAGCATCTACATTGACAGTCGTTTTATCACCGAGTTTCATTATCGAACCTTTACCAAAATCCTTTTCGATTTTTTCAATCGCTAATTTTAAGGCTTTGCTTCTTTCTTCGCTAATATTAACTTCCGGTGATTCTTTAACTGCCATTTATATTCCCCTTATTCCCAAACGTAAACTTCTTTTTTCTTGTAAAAACCTAAAGCAACAGGTTTGTAACTGTTTAACTCGTTTTTCAACTGGTAAACTTCTTTGTTCAAATCAACAATTTTTTGCTTAAGAGTTTCGTTATCTGTTTTGCAACGGATTAACTCAACTACAACATCATCCATACCTTCAAGTTTTTCATCAATAACTTTTGCAATTCTATTGCTCAATTTTGTTTCTAATTCCTGTAAAGAAGACAAAATACTTCTCATAGCAGCAGGACTGCTTGCTGAAACAGCACCGCCTGCAATAGCTGCAGGTACTTTTGCACTAACAGGATTTGTAACATTAGCCTTCACTTGAGCCTGTATTTTTCTAAGATTTTTTACTTCATCATAAGAAAAATAAGTGTGTCCTTTAGCATTCTTCCTTGGTCTGATAGCGGCTCTTTTACATAATTCAACTATCTCTTTATTATCTGCCTTCAAGATAGTTCTAACTTCTTGAGGTGTCAAAGTCCTCTCATTTAATCTGTCTTTAATCATTTGTTTATCTATCCCTTTTAAAAAACATTCCCATTGATATTCTATTACATATCAGAGTATGTGGCAAATAAAATTTACAAAAACATGAAGAAATGTAACAAAATCTAAAGGGATGAATGTTTTTTGTGGATTTTTTTAAGGTTTTGTTGAACCCTCACCCCAACCTTCTCCAGTTGAGAGAGGGAAATGTAAAAAAAAGACCGATTATTTCATCGGTCTTTTTTATATTATTTTAATATCGTACAACTTTAAACAACTTCGACAACCCAGCCTTCCGGTGCTTTTATTCTGCCTGACTGAATACCTGTCAAGGTTTCGTATAATTTCTTTGATACAGTTCCCATTTCTTCCATGCCGGATGGCAAACAGATTTCTTTTCCGTGGTCTACAATTTTTCCAACCGGTGAAATTACTGCCGCTGTTCCGCACAATCCGCATTCTGCAAAGTCGCCCAACTCAGACAGGTAAACTTCTCTTTCTTCTGTTTCAAGGTGCAAATATTCTTTTGCAACGTACATCAATGAACGTCTTGTTATTGACGGCAATATCGATGATGATTTCGGTGTAACAACTTTATTATCTTTTGTTACAAAGAAGAAGTTTGCACCGCCTGTTTCTTCAACTTTTGTTCTTGTCAAAGCGTCAGGATAAAGGTTTTCATCATAACCTTCATTATGTGCAGTAACAATTGCGTGTAAACTCATTGCGTAGTTTAAGCCGGCTTTAACATGTCCTGTTCCTCTTGGTGCAGCTCTATCAAAGTCGCTGACCTTCAAGGTAATAGGTTTTGCTCCGCCTTTAAAATATGGTCCGACAGGAGATGCAAAAATTCTAAACTGATATTCTTTTGAAGGTTTTACACCCATTACAGGTGCAGACCCAAACATATACGGTCTTAAGTACAAAGATGCACCTGTTCCAAACGGAGGAACATATTTCAAATTCGCCTTAACAACTTGTTTTACTGCCTCAACAAATCTTTCTTTCGGAAATGGCGGCATTTCTAATCTTTGTGCTGTTTCATACATTCTTTCAGCGTTCAAGTCAGGTCTGAATACTACAACTTTTCCGTCTGCTGTTGTATATGCTTTCATACCTTCAAAACATGTTTGAGCATATTGTAAAACTCCTGCACATTCATTCAGTACAATGTTTTCATCTTCTGTTATACAACCTTCATCCCATTTGCCGTCTTTGAAGTTTGAAACATATCTTTTATCAGTCTTATAGTAGCCAAAACCTAAATTTGACCAATCTATGTTCGCTTTCTCCATTGTTTCCATATTTTACTCCTTTTTAATTTACAAACTTATTATATAACAAACTTTTATTTTTGTTCCAGCCAATCAAGCATTGGTCTGATATCGCCGTATTCAAGATTATACGACTTCGCAAGTTTACTGCTCAACAATTTATCTATCCTTAAATTTACGTTAATTACATCATCCAATGTTAAGGTTTTACTTTCCTTGTCGTAAAATTCCGAATAATTTAGCCCGTAATGTACACACTCGGGAAGTTTTACGTAATCTTTTTCTCTGTCATAATAACCTATTCCAAAAGTTCTGCAAACTATTCCCCTATACGGGTAAACAGAACATTCTCTATCTATCAAAAACGGGCATTGATGCTCAAATCTGCCTTCTCCTTTTAATGATTTTTTTTCTTCTATCAAGTTTTTGATATTTTGCTGAACTATTCTTTTTTTATCAGGCGGAAGATTTATAAAACCTTTGGTTAAATATGTAAATTCCAACTGAGAAAACGGATATTCCCCTGTTTCGCAGCACAGAGAGCAGCCTTTTTTACATTTCACATACCTTGACTGCTGTTTGAATATGTCAGACATCAAAGCATCAAATTCTTTCAAAAAATTTTCATATCTTGTCAGCATTATTTACCCTTTATCATTGTGTATCTTCTACCCGTTTTTATTACCTCAAAATCAAGTTTTCCTTTTATATCAGGCAATCTTTTATTCAAAATAATTACAACATTATCTTTCTTTGCCAAGTCTGATTTTATTGCTTTTAAATCAACTTCTTCAGGGTTATAGTCAACTTTTTCATCATTATAGTAAAGCAGTGAATATTTTCTGCTCATTCCGTTTCCTGAAATAGTATAATCGTGTTTTTTAGCGTATTTAGCAAACGTAACCAAATCATCTTGTCCGAATTTGTAATCTATTTCAAAAAATTCCTCTGTCGAAAACGCTGAAACTACTGTCATTAAAGCAATATTTATAATAAAAATTCCGATATATTTTTTATATTTTACGCATAACAAAGACACTGTTCCGTAAACAATCAGACAAATCAAACTAAACCATCTTGTTTCCGAAATATCATGATTTAACTGTGCCGGCAAGTATAGCGGTGTAAACATTGCAATAAAACCCGCAACTACACAAAGCCATGAAACAATTTGTACAGAAAGATTGATTGGTTTTTCGTGTTTTTTTCTGTCAACGTAATCCTGCCACATCAACCCCGCAACAATCGCCAGCGGGTAATATATCGGCAAAATATAAGTTGCAAGTTTTGTTGTTGATGATGAATAAAATAACATTATCCATATAATAGTAACCCAACACAATGCAAGCATTTTGTGAACATTATCAAGGTTATCGAAATCAAACTTTTGAACTTTTTCTACATAATGCTGTTTTGACCAATTTATAACCTTATCAACAGCAACCGCGATAAATGAAAATATCCAAGGAATAAATCCCCATAAAAGAACAATAAAGTAATAATAGAACGGTTGTTTTCTGCCAATTTCATTGTTTGCGGTATTCAAAAATCTATGTAAGTGATGTTTTACAATATATTCATTGAAAAATAACGGGTTGTGCTTGCATAACATAATAATATGCCATGGCAGAACAATAACTGAAAAAATCAACATCCCCGGAATTATATAAATCGGTTTAAAAATTTCTTTAAACTTTTTAGACATTATAGATGTAAAAAAGACTGTTCCAAAAGGAATAGCAACCCCCGGAATACCCTTTGCCATCACTGCAAGTCCTGAAAATAAATAAAAAGCCCACCAATAATATTTTTTATGTTCTTCATTACAGAAAAATACTTGAAAATAAGCAATCAACGCAAGTCCGATATAGAAAGTTAAAACAATATCAAGGATTGCATATTTTGCCAGAATAATAAATTCTAAAGATGTAGCGATAATTAACGAGGTAAAAACGCCGAACCTTTTATTAATTCTTTTTCTTGATGTTCCGTAAACAAACATAGAAAACAAAAATCCCAGTAAAGCAACAGGAAATCTTGCAGTCCACTCGTTTATTTTTCCAAAAATCGCAAAAGATAAACATTCCTGCCAAAAATATAACGGCGGTTTCTCAAAGAAATATTGACCGTTCAAATATAAAGTAAGAAAATCTTTTGAGTTAAACATATCCCTAGACATTGCGACATAGCGGGTTTCGTCAACATCCATAAGCGAATATGTTCCGATTCCGTAGAAAAATATAAAATAAAACAATATTGCAAGCCCTAAAACTGTATAAATTTCAGGATGTTTGCCATATATTTCAATAAATTTGTTTTTAATAAAATTTAATTTATCCTTCATAAAATATAAAAAATTCATAATCCCTCATAAAAAAACTATTC
>CAMAGQ010000036.1 GCA_945833895.1 uncultured bacterium | reverse complement strand
AAAAAACAAGAAAAATAAAAAATCACAGAGGCTACAATTGAGCAATAAGTGCATTTTCTACACTTTATCGTAAAAAACAGTGTTTACAAGGGTTTAAGATATACTTAACAAAACTTCACCATAGGGGTTGACAAAAAATGATGTATGATTTATAGTGAAAGTGTTAAATGAAGTGTTCGATTAACACTTAATCAAAAAGGAGGCAATCATGCTAACAATAAATCCGGTAAAAATAAATACAAGTAATATAACATTCAGAAACAGACAAAACTCTTTGAACTCAAAAGTAGGGGTTATGTCAATAGACAAGAATAACAACTCAAAAGTAAACTTTGAAAAAGACTTATTTGAGTCAAAAAAAGCCGATATGGTTCAATCAAACCCAATCAAGGCTATAGGTTACAATTTTGTTAAGGCTTATAATATACTATGCACACCAAAAAGACGTGCAGCCCAAACCGAATCAAGATATATTCACCTGCCATACATGGCATAATAAAGAAATCAAAAGAAAAGGCTTAACTCTTTTCATTTACCCCGAAAAAGGTTTTAAGTATGCTTAAAACCGCACTTTAGACCAAAATATCATCCTCAATTGAGGATGATTATTTTATATAGAAAGAAAATTAACTAAAGCAGGCTATTTAGCCGTCAGAAAAACGGGGGTAAACGTATGGTATCACAAGGAATGCAATTATTGTCATGCTGAACTGCGGATTTTGGCAAGAGTGGAGCACTCGTCCAGGCGAGAGCAGCGTTGAAAAAAAACGAGCAGAGGGTGACGTACCCGTTTTCTGCGAGTGCAGTGATTAGCCGGTCGAACCGCCAATAATCCAAGACTGTTTCAGCATTGCAAAGATGAACGAATTGCGGGGGGACTAATTATCTTTGCATAAAAGAACCCGAATATTTGTAAGAAGTCTGTCATTCTTCGCTTCGCTCAGAATCTCAAATAACCGTCACTATTCAAACCCTCTCCCTAATTTCTAACTTTCACTTACGTTCAAGTTGAAATTCTACCCTCAGCCATACGGCACGCAGTCTCACTCGGCTCACAAGTTCGCCGGTTCGGCTAGTGTCCCAAAGTGAGAGGGTCAAGAGGGATGCCTTATTTTCCCCTCTTCCGACGGGAGAGGATGCAATATATAGTTTCCCTTCTGAGACAGGGATAAAAAGGTGGGTGCTAAATACTCCCTCCCCTATCAGGGTGAGGGGTTGGGTGAGGGGTTGAATTTAAAAGAGGTTAAACCCTATTCTGTTTAACCTCTTTTTATATCTTAAAAACTATCGAATTATATTAAATTTGGTCAAGAGAAATTGCTTTAACACCTGCGGCTCTTGCACTATCCATCAATTTTACAACCGCACCGTGAGATGATGTGCCGTCCGCTTGAATCATCAAGCCGTCAGGATAATTCTTCATCTCTGTTGTTAAAACTTGTTTAAGGTTATCTGATGAAATTTCTTCGTTATTGATAAAATATTTATCGCTGTTAGTGACAAATACCGTCAAGATTTGAGGTTGTTTATCAATTTGAGATTGTTCAACGTTTTCGGGTACGGTAAGGCTGATTCCCTGTTTGTCAAGCATCGGGGCGATTACCATCATTATGATTAGCAATACCAGAAAGATATCTGTCAATGGTGTGATATTTATTTCGTTAAAAGTATCTCTCATTATTCGTTATCCTCCGGTAATTTTTTATTTTGTTCTAATTCCTTTTGTGCTTTTTTATTTAACGGTTCACCTGCGACTATCAGTTTTTTGTAATCAGCATCCTGTGCGGCATTCATGACATCCATAATTTTAGCACTTTTAACTGCTTTATCCGCTTTTACAACAACTTCAGGGGCTTCGGCATCACCTTTTGCGGCAAGCAGTTTGTTTACCAATTGACCTTGAGTTGTTGTTTCGCCGTTTACGTACATCGCACCGTCTTTGGTTATTGATACGGTAACTTTATCTTCTTCAATATTTATACCGTTATTAACCTCAGGTACTTCCACCGCGTTATCCATTGACTGGAACGACGGAGCAACTACCATCATTATGATTAGCAATACCAGAAAGATATCTGTTAATGGTGTAATATTAATCTCAGTAAATAATTTTTGTTTTTTCTTATTTGAAAATGCCATTTGTGATTACCCGATTTTATAAGTTAACTTTTGATGATGTGTATTTAGGCTTTGTTTCAGATTCTCCGTCAACAAAACTCAAGAATAACAATTTGAGAAGTTGGAAATCATCTTCAAAGTGTTTTACTTTTGACTGGAAGTGGTTATAGAACACAACCGCAACAATCGCAACACCAAGACCGAAGGCTGTAGCAATCAACGCCGAACCGATACCTGATGCAACTGCTGCCGCCTGATTACCTGAATCTGCAAGGATATTGAAGGTTAACAGAATTCTGACAACCGTACCAAACAAACCTAGAAATGGTGCAACACCGCCGATTGTACCAAGGATAGTTAAGTGGCTTTCAAGTTTACGAGTAGCAAGTGCTGCAGATATATCGAACGATCTTGAAAATCCGCGTCTTTGCTCTGTGAAAATTCTTACCGCTTCTTCTATAACATCTCCGATAACACCGCCACATCTTAACGCAGTATTCTGAGCACCTGACATATCGTTTTTAGACAGGTATTTGTTCAACTCTCTCATGTAAACAGTAATGTCACGTTGGTTTTTTTGATAGAATGACCATTTGCTGATAACTACACCAACAACCAGTACCGAACATAAAAAAATTGGTAGAAGTACCGGCCAGTCCATTCTAATTGCATCTAATAATAATCCCATAGTTTTATCCTCATTTCTTGTATGTAATACGTTTATCTAACTTTGCCGCCATAGACATTATAGTCAAATGTGAATTGAATATCTATGTTTGCCCCTTTGTATTCAGGCGGTAACGCTCTGAACGGTGCTGCAACTTTTACGGCATTTATCGCAGCTTGGTCGACATTTTGCAGTCCTGATGATTTGAAAACACTTACTGAAAGTAGTCTGCCGTCTTTTGCGATTTTGAACATCAATACAACTCGCTTACTTTCGTTACCTTTCGGAGGTTCCCAATTCATTTTAATTCTTCTTTGAAGTTCTCTCATGTATGGTCCGAAATCCGGTTCTTTAACGGCATCAATACCCGGACGTCCTCCGCCTCCTCCCGGGTTTCCACCGCCTGAGCCTGAACCTCTGCCATAACCTGAGCCGCTTGAACCTGCTCCTGTTCCTGTTCCTGATTTGCCTGAACCTGAGGCAATCTTATTACCTGAACCTTGACCCACAGGTGCAAATGTCGGATTTGGTGCATAGTTTCCGCTTCCTGATGAACCGCCTTTATTTGATGAACCTGAACCGCCTATAGGTCCTGTTGAATATTGACCTGTTTTGCTTCCGCCTGAAGGTAGGGGAACTTTAAACGGTGTATTCGTAGGTTTTTGAGTTGGTCTAGGTGCCATCGGTGGTTTTATTGAAGGTTTTGCCGTTGGCGGGTGCGGTTTTGCCGCTTGTGGTTTCGGAACTGCCTGTTGAACCTCTGGTGCAGGAGTTACATTTTTCTGTGTGGTTGTAGTTTTCTGCTGTGGTTTTACTGGAGTTTTGGAAGGTGCTACACTGTGTGTAATTTTATCCATTATTGATTGTTTTTGAGGTTTTGGCTGTGCCTTTTGCTTAGGTGCAGCACTACCGCCTGTTGCAGGTTTTGATGGTGCTGATGAAGGCATAGATACAGGCTTTTTAGGATCATTTATTCCGCCTGTTCTTGAATTCTTATCAGAACGATAAGGAGTGTTCTTGTTTTTCGGAGTTTCTTCTTTATCTACAAGTACAAATTCAATATCGTTAATGTGCGGTTTTGGTTTATCCATTAATGTCAAATGAATACCGAATATCGCAAGAATAGTAATTACAAGCCACAATACAAAAATCGCTACAGGGTGCAGGATAATTGATAAAAACACCGCTTTTTCTAATGAAATTGAGTCGTCGTGCTCTCTTGTGACAGCGGGCATTTTAAATTCCTGCGTCTTAAGATTTTTTGTATTGAACTCTCTATTCAAATTTTCTGTAAATTTATTTAATATTGACATCTTATTCCCTAACAACAAATATCTGATTTCATTTGTTTATATTTTATTTTTAAAGTTACAATAATATTATTGCCTATCTTACTAATTCTCAATACTAGACGGGTTTACGGTAATTGGTTGAACAAGAACCAATTCGATTGAAGCATTAGCCGGAATAGAAACATCTTCGCCTTTATCCCAGATTGATTTGACAAGTCCTCCGCCTGCACCGACTGCGGTTGCTAAAGCCGTACCTTTGCCGACACTTCCGCCTGCTAAAGGTGATACGATTACCCCTGTCAATGCACCTGCTCCTGCCCCGATTGCAATATCTTTTGTGTAATCTTTTGTTACGTCAAATTTTGTACCGCCGACAAGAACTCCAGAATAATCATCTGTTTTAATAATCGCAGATATAGGAATTTCCTGTCCTGTTGGGGTTGTAATTTGAGTAAATCTTATTGCAAGTTTACCGTTTATACTGCCGTGTTTTGCACTTGATGCTTCAATAACAGAACCCTTTACGGAACTGCCTGAAGGTGCGATTTTGCTGTTGTTATAGTAAAAATCTTTTCCAAGTACCATGACAATTTCCTGACCCGCTACTGCTGAGGCTGAACTTATCGGGGTTGTAAATATCGCCCTAAAATTCACTCCTGCAGGAACTTTTATAACTCCGCCGCGAAGTGTGGTATCGTTAATTTTATAATTCTCTTCTCTTATTGCAGGCTGAACGGCAGGTATTTCCGCTTCATAACTGAAGTTTTGTTGAGTATAGCCTACACTCCCCATCAGGATTATTGTTAAAATCAGCATCGCTTTTTTCATGTGCAAAAGCCTCCCTAATACATCTTCTATTATTTTACTTAATTAAAAATTTTTGTCAATTTTAGGAGTAAATATTGTTACCAAGAATTGCAGAAGGTGTAATATTTACGAAACATTTTTACTCGGTTATTGTATGTGTAATTGGAGTATTTGCCGTTAATATAATAATTTGCTGGTCGCCTGCAGGGATTTTTGTATGAACGCCCATACATCTTTTACCGCCGGGTCTTATTTGTAATGTTGCCATTCTGTGGTTCCAGGAAATCCCCTGATATTTACTCTGATAATGAGGCATCTTAACCCACTCGGAAGGTGCTGTTAACCCGCCGCCGATAGTGTTATTGTTTGATGAATAAATATACCCCTGTATCGGAATTTCAAAACCGTCAGGCATAATTAATTTGGTTATTTTTATTTTCATAGCAGCGTTTGTGCCAACGACAGGTTCGTTTATTTTCTCAATATATCCGTAAAAAACTGTTTCTCTCGGGATAATGTTTGTTTCATACATAAACAGGTCGCTTGTTGATATGAATTTGACCTTAAACCCCTCGGGACAGGTTTCTGTTGAAATTTCCTGAGTAGATAAAACAGGAACAAAAGAACCTGCGGGAAGAATTATTTCATCATAACCTTTCATCTCTAACTGAACATTTTCAATCAACTCCTCTGCGTAGACCGCAGGAAGCGTAACAGATATGATAAATAATGCTGCTATAACTGCCAGAATTCTCATATCAGTTATTATAACAGTTTTTTTCAATATATCAAGTAGTATCCTCTAGCCGTCCAAAGAAAAGAACCACATTCTTAAAATTACAAATCCTTATCAGATTCGTGAATCGGAGCACCGATTACTCGTTCAAGTTCTGCGGCATTTATGTTGTACTGCAATAGTGTTGAATAGTAATCCAATTGTGCATTCAGATATGTGTTTTCAGAATCCTTAAATTCGATTGCATCACCCAATCCGACCTGATATCTTCTGAATGCTTGATATTGTTGTTCTTTTGCCTGTTGTAGTGCAAGTTTTGAAACTTCAATACTGTCGTGCGAATTCATCAGGTTTATGTAGGCACTTTTTACTTCCAAATACACATCCTGTCTTGCTTTTTCGTAATCAGCAACGTATTTTCGGTATGTCGCAGTTGCTTCATCAACTTGTTTTTTCAAAAGCATTAAGTTCAAATTAGAATAAGCAAGTTCAACACCGAACTGATATCCGTTATCGGCATCAATTTTACGCCCGCCGTGCTGATATTGTCCGAAAGCACCAATGTCAGGAGTGAACGCACGTTTTGAACTTCTAACATTCAATTCTGCAGCATCCATAAGTTTTTTTGAGGCAAGCAATGACGGACGGGAAGATTCTGCAATTTGGATTAAATCAGCAAAATTTACGTCATATTCTTTTGAGTTTAACTCATCTTTCAGTATAACTTCCGCCATTTCAGGAATACCGACAGCGTTTGCAAGTTCAACTGCCGCCAATTCCATTGTATTTTTCGCTTTTATCAGGTTCAAGTTTGCTTTTCCAAGGTTATATTCTGCATAAGTTACGTCAATTTTCGCCTTTTTACCGATATCATAATACGCTCTTGCCTGTTTCAACTGGAGTTCGTAATCCTTCACGGTTTCTTCATATACAGATTTCTGAATTTTTGCAAAAACCATATTGTAATACGCTACTTTTACGTTATATATAACATTTTCAATACAGGTTTCCGCATCAAACCTTGAGGATTCGTAGGTTCTTTTTGCAGAATCCGCGTAGGCTTTGGTTTTCCCAAAGTCAAACAAAAGCATATTTGCTGACAATGTCGGAACGTAATACATATCATATTTTTGAGTCATCATTCTTGAATATGCTCTGCCCATTGTCATTAGCATGTCGTTTCTGGAATAACTAACACCTGCATTAAGTGTCGGGAAATAATTTGACCAAGCCTGACCTACACGTGATTTATAAACCTCAGCGTTACTGATAGCAGACATAATCGCAGGATGATGTGAAATTGCAAGTCTTATACAATCAGAAAGCGAAACTTCGCCGTTTATATCAGCATATTCAACTTTGCTGTTTATCACGGGAAATTTTGTTTCGTACATTTCCTCTGCTTCCTGTGAAGATTTTAACTTCGACCTTTGATTAGAATTTAATTTCTTTATCTCTTTCTTTTTATTAACTTTTACCTCTTTTTCAGGTTCGATAATTTGAATTTCTTTATCTTTTTTTGCCACCAAATCGTCATTCACTGGTTTAACATTTTTCGCCTGTACAATATTTACCCCGAGTGAAATTACAGATAATATCAATATTACGTTAAATATCTTTTTCATTATTCGTCTATCTCCAAATCTTTATCAGTAATATCTTTTTTAGGGAATTTGTCAACAAATTCCTGAACAAGTACGTAAAATGCCGGAGTTAACACTGCACCTAACGTACAAGCCGCAACCATACCGCCAAATACGGTTGAACCTACGGAAATTCTCGAGTTTGCACCTGCTCCTGTTGCAAAAAGCATCGGCAAAACACCAATAATAAACGCAAGTTCTGTCATCATAATTGCTCTAAATCTTAATTTTGCTGCTTTTACGGCGGCTTCACGTACGGATAATCCGTTATTCTCGTGTTCTTCTTTAGCAAATTCAACAATCAAAATTGACTGTTTTGCGGCAAGACCAATCAGGGTAATCATACCAACTTGAGAATAAATATCGAATGCCTGATTAATCATCATCTGGAAGATTAACGCACCCAGTGCCGCAATCGGTGAAACCAACAGGACGGCAACAGGAATTGTATAACTTTCGTAAAGTGCAACAAGGAACAAGTAAACAAATACCAGTGCAAAAGATACAATCATCGCAGTTTGTCCTGATGCTTCTCTTTCTTGTGCTGATGTTCCAGACCAGTCAAAGGTCATATCTGACGGCAATACATCTTTCGCAACTCCTTCCATTGCAAGCATCGCTTCGCCGGAACTCTTTCCGACTGCCTGCTGACCTTGGATTTGAACTGATTTATACTGGTTAAATCTTGTGATAGATGCTGTTCCGACTGTTTGTCTTAAACTAACAACAGACAATACAGGAACTTGGACACCGTTTTTATTCTTCACATAGATACCTTCCAAATCCGTTGCTTTATCTCTAAATCTGCTTTCTGCCTGTATTTGAACCTTAAATACACGGCCGTATTTGTTAAAGTCATTTACGTAATAAGTTCCAAGCATTGAAGAAAGGGTTGAGTAAAGTTCCTGCAAATCAATATCCTGTGCCATTGCTCTTTCGTAATCAATATCAACAATATACTGAGGAACGTTCGCCTGAAATGTCGTGTTAACATTCGATAAAGAAGCATTTTGATTTGCTGCGGTAATCAATTTATTTGCCCAAGTTTCCATTTGTTGAGCGGTATATTCACCTTGCGATAACAGTTGGAATTCAAATCCGCCCATCATACTCATACCTTGAATTGCAGGTGGTGAAAACGTTATAATGGAAGCTTCTTTGATATTTGCGGCAACCCCTCTGATTTTATTCAAAATTGCTGTGTGTTTTAAGTTAGTCGGACGACCTTGGATTTTGCGTTTCACCCATTCAATCGGAGAAATTTTTCTTTCATCGTAATCATTCAACAATATAATTGCGGTTGATGAGTTTACAGTCCCCATTCCGCCGAAAACGGTCAGTTTAGAATCATCAACACCATCTATCTTTTTAACTTGTTCAACAAAATTTCTGGAAACTTCTTCCGTTCTTGATAAAGATGCCCCGTCAGGCAGTGTAATACTAGCCAAAAGTACACCCTGATCTTCATCAGGAATAAAGCCTGTTGAAATTATTTTAAACGAACCTAAAGTTAAAACCAAAATGGTTATATACATTATAATGGTAAGTTTCTTGTTATATACGAATTTTTCAACAAATTCCATATAAAAATCTTCGACCTTGCTAAAACCTTCATTGAATTTTGTAACAAGAAATCCTGTTTTTTTGTTAATTCTTTCTTGAATATATCTTAAACGATTGCCAAACGGATGTTTTTTATCCTCAGGCAATTCTTTCTCTTCTTGACCAAGAAAATGAGAACACATAGCAGGTGAAAGAGTTAAGGCACAAATTGCAGAAACTGCGATAGAAACGGCAACGCAGACTGCAAATTGTTTGTACATAACACCTGTCATTCCGCCCATAAACACAATCGGAACAAATACAGCCATCAAAACCATTGCCATTGCAACAAGTGATGAACCTACTTCTTCCATTGTTAACTGTGTTGCAATAATTGCGGATTTACCTTCATCAAGATGTCGTTTAACGTTTTCTATAACAACGATAGCATCGTCAACTACGACCCCGACCGCAAGTACAAGTGCGAACAAAGATAACAGGTTTATGGACATTCCTAAAGCCTTTAGGGCAACAAAAGTACCCAGTAGCGATACAGGAATTGTAACGCAAGGAACTAATGTAGCCTTTCCGTCACCTAAGAATAAGAAAATTATGAGTACAACAATCAAGCCTGTAAGAAGGATTGTAAATTCAACTTCATTCATTGATTCGTGAATATAATCGGCATCATCTTTGATTGTCATAATTTTTAAACCGTTGGTAAATCTTGAATTTAATTCATCAATTTTAGCGTGAACCGCTTTAGACATATTGATAATGTTAGCATCAGGAAGTTGCGAAACCGCAATGATAGTGGCAGGTTTTCCGTCAATCAAGCCTAAGGTTGAATAATTCTGAGCACCGAGTTCAACCCTTGCAACGTCTTTTATTCTCACGTTTGAACCGTCCATATTTGAACGTAAAATTATATTTTCAAAATCTTTGACATCAGCAAGTCTGCCTTTAGTTTTCAGTGTTAATTGAAGTGCCTGCTCATCATCTGTCGGTAACGCACCTAAAGCACCGGCGGTAACTTGGGTGTTCTGAGTGGCAATTGCTGTTTTTATATCACTTGATGAAATGTTCAACCCAGCCATTTTCTGAGGGTCAAGCCAAATACGCATTGAGTAATCACCCGCACCGTAAACATCAACATCAGAAACCCCTTCAACACGTTTCAATTCATCTTTAATATATATAGAAGCATAGTTAGATAAATCTAATCTTGACCAGTTCCCTGATTCAGGCACAAGCGACAACATTAAAGCACCGGAGCCCGAGGATTTACTTACCGCAGTAACCCCCGTTCTTTGAACATCTTCCGGCAACTGCGCTTGAACCTGCTGAATTCTGTTATTTACATTCATCAGGTTAATATTTTTATCGGAACCTACTTTGAAATATAACGTCAGCGAATATCTTCCGTCGGAAGAAGTTGACGTCATATAAGACATATTTTCGATACCGTTTAGTTTGTTTTCCAAAACGGTAGCAACGGACGATTCAATAACCTCAGCCGAAGCACCTTGATAAGTCGCTGATACGCTGATTTGCGGCGGTGTAACATCAGGGTAACTTTCCTGTTTCAAACTAGCAAGAGAAATCAGCCCCATAATCACAATACAAAGTGAGATTACGAGTGCAAATCTCGGTTTTCTTATAAAAAAGTACAATTTATTTTTATCAAAAATCTTTTTCATTATTTATTACCTTTTTTCGCATATTCTTCTTTTGATATAACTTTTAATTTTTGACCGTCGGTAGTTATGTTTTGAATACCCGCAACTACAACATTATCTTTCATATTTAAACCGTCTGTAACAATCCAGTTAGTGTCGATAGTATCGGAAACTTTTATATCTTTTCTGACTGATTTATCATCTTTTATTGTCCAAACGTAGTATCCGCTCATCGCGTCACCTTTTGTGCAGGATTGCGGAACGGTCATAAATGAAACTGCTTTCGGAGTGATTAGTGTAACTTTCATATAATCACCCGGAACAAGCCATCCTTTAGGGTTTTCAAAAACCGCTCTCATTTGTACAGAACCTGAATTCTGGTCAATTTGGTTATCAACAAAGTTTACCTTCCCTACATACGGATATTCTTTTCCGTTGTTTCTCATAATTTTGACATCTACATCTTTAAATTTGTCACTTGCCTTTAATAATTTAACAAAGTCATTGCTTCTGAGGCTGAAAGTAACATATACAGGGTCTGTACTTGAAATATTTACAAGCGGACCTGAGGAGGTGCTTACATAGTTACCTTCGGTGATTTTAACTTTACCTATTCTTCCGTCTATCGGTGATTTTATAGTTGTGTAGCCTAAATTTACCCGTGCAAGTTCGTATTTTTGTCTTGCGGCATCCAATAGTGCCTGATTGGAATTTCTTGTTGCTAAACTTGAATCGACGTCTGAATGACTGATTAAATCTTCTTTAATCAAAGAGTTTGCCCTATCTAATTCCTGTTGAGCGTTTTTGAGTAACGCACTGTATTGATTAACGGCAGCCCTTGAATTGTTTACTTCTAATTGATATTCTCTCGGGTCAATTTGGAAAAGAGTTTGTCCTTTATGAACGAAATCACCTTCGTTAAAGTATTTCTTTTGCAGCCATCCTGCAACACGGGCAATAACATCAACCGAATATTTTGCCTCAACTCTGCCTGTTGATTCTGCAGAAATGAAAGATTCCATTTCTGTCGGATTAGCCGCAACTACTTCTTTTGGCATTTTCATCATCTGCTGGGTTATCATTCCCGTAACAAATGTAGAAACTTTATTATAAATAATCGGCACCGCAATAACAAGTAAAACGGCAACAGCCATCTGCTTTCTAGTGAATTTTATTTTCATACCTCTCTCCATTAATTGTTATTCCAACTATACTTGTCAATCATAGGTTATTTTAGATATTTAGTCAATAGGGAGTAAATTTCGGTACGGATATAAAAATATCATTCATTTTTTAGAATAAAGACAGTTGTTTTTGTTTTTCAAAATGTTTTCTCAAAAAAGATGCTCTGTGATATTTGGTTAATCCGTATTTGTCAATCGCCTCAAGGTGTTCAGCGGTAAGATAGCCTGCGTTTTTCTCCCATTTGTATTGCGGAAATTCTTGAGCAAGTTCGCTCATATACCTGTCACGTGTAACTTTTGCAAGAATGCTTGCTGCCGCAATTGAGGCTGATTTTCCGTCGCCTTTTATGATGAATTTTTGCGGGTATTTATAGTTTTTTATTAATTTATTTCCGTCAACAAGAGTTATAAAATCTGTCAATTTCGCCTGTTTAATTACGTTTTCGCAGGATAATTTCATAGCCTTTAGAGAAGAATTTAATATGTTAAACTTTTCGATTTCTTCAACTTCGACATTTACTATTGAGTTTATGGAATTGTTCAAAATCACGTCATACAAATTATCACGAGTTTTGTGGGATAATTTTTTTGAGTCGTTTAATTTTTCCAAATCCTTCATCAAGGCTTCCGTAACTTCGGGGAAATACACTGCAGCTGCGAACACTCCGCCTGCTGCAGGGCCTCTACCGGCTTCATCAGTTCCGATAACTTTTGTGTATGTTTTGTCAAAATCAAATAATGTACTCATATTTACCAAACTTTTACCTTTTCAAATAACTGCTCAAAGGTCGGAAAAGAAATCCCCGCCCATTCAAAACCGTTTATTGTAATTTCTTTTTCTGCAATCAATCCCGCAACATAAAAACTCATTGCAAGTCTGTGGTCGTGATAGGTTTCAAGTTCACAACCGCCTTTTAGGGAAGTTTTACCTTTGATTATCATTCCGTCAGCGGTTTCTTCAATATTTGCACCGAGTTTTTTCAAACCGTCAACAACAGTTTTAATCCTGTCAGATTCTTTATTTCTCAAATCTTGAGCATCAGAAATTATTGTTTCGCCCTCAGATTGAGTTGCAAGAACCGCAATAATCGGAATTTCATCAATTAGTCGCGGAATTAATTCACCTGAAATTTCACAACCTTTCAACTGCGAATATTCAACTTTCAAATCTCCGACAAGTTCTCCGCAAACCTCTCTCTCATCAAGAATTGAAACATTACCGCCCATTTTTTGAATAACTTCAAGAAGTCCCGTGCGTGTCGGGTTTAAACCGATATTTTTTAATATCAGCGAAGATTTTGGGATAATCAACCCTGCCGCAATAAAATAAGCCGCAGATGAAATATCACCACAAATTGTCATTTCTATCGGAGAAAGTTCGGATTTTTCAATAGAAACAGCGTTTTTAGCGGTTTGAATATTTGCTCCCATGTGTTTTAAAAGAATTTCCGTGTGATTTCTTGACAGATAAGGTTCTGAAAAAACAGTCACACCTTCTGCTTGCAAACCCGCTAACAACACACAAGACTTCACTTGAGCCGATGCGATTTTTGCTGTGTAATTTATTGAGTGCAGGTTTTGTCCGCAGATATTTAGAGGGGCTGTTCCGTTTTGGGATGTTATTTTTGCCCCCATAAGTTCAAGCGGTTCAATAATCCTTTTCATAGGACGTTTTGAAAGGCTTTCGTCACCTGTTAATGTTGATGAAAACTTTTGACCTGCAAGAAGTCCCGAAACCAGCCGCATTGTTGTACCTGAATTTCCGCAATCCAAAGTTGTTGAAGAGCTTTGCAATTTGCCATCTGAATTAATTACAACGGTTTTATCGCTGCCAAATTCAATATCT
>CAMAGQ010000035.1 GCA_945833895.1 uncultured bacterium | reverse complement strand
AATAACATCTTCTTCGTAATTATACTACAAAAAAGGATTATGTAAAGAAAACAGGTATTTTGAAATCCAGTTTCCTGCGTGAGAGATTAAATAACATCACCCCTTCCCCATCCAAGGAAGGGAACTTTAAATTTGACCTCATTCACGGTAAGATAGTGGGATATATTTACCCCCTAGCAAATACCTTCACGCAATCTTAGAACTGCACCGCCCCAGGTCATGCCTGCACCAAATCCGCATAGCAAAGCAGTTGAACCGAGTTTAATTTTACCCTTTTGAACACCCTCAACAAGTGCAATCGGTATAGATGCAGCGGAAGTATTACCGTAATACTTAATATTTGAAATAACCTTTTCATCAGAATATTTCAAGCGGCTTTGCATTGCCTCAATAATTCTTTGATTTGCCTGATGCGGAATTAAATAGTCGATTTCTTCCGCCGTTAATCCTGAATTTTTAACGCATTCGTCGATGAAATCAGGTAACGTTGTTACGACAAATTTATAAACATCACGTCCTGCCATGTGAATTTTTGCATCAACTTCATCACAAGGTTCAACAAGCGGGCAATTTTTCCCGGGCAAATTCATGTAAATATACTGACCGATTTTACCGTCTGATTTAATATCAAGAGATAAAATATCATCAATTCCGTCTTCTGCTTCGGTTACGACCATTGCTCCCGCACCGTCGCCAAACAGAATTGAAGTTCCTCTGTCTTCCCAGTCAACAAGTCTTGAGTTGTTATCTGCCGCAACAAGAAGTATGTTCTTATACAAGCCTGAACCAATAAAACCTCTTGCAACCTGCAAAGCGTAGATTAAACCAGAGCATGCCGCTGTCATATCAAACGCAGGAATGTGGTTTGGAATATCCAATCCTGCCTGAATTTGGCATGCCAGTGACGGATACAACTGCGGTGGAGCAGATGATGCCGCAATCACGCAATCTATATCTTCAACCTTTATATTTGATTTTCCCAGAGCATTCTGTGCCGCTTTAAGACCTAAATCAACCGCGTTTTCGTTGCCTGAAACAATTCTTCTTTCTTTAATTCCTGTTCTGGTGAAAATCCATTCATCAGATGTATCGTACAACTTTGTTAAGTCATCGTTGGTTATTACGGTATCAGGAACACAATATCCGACACCTGCTATTCTGAGTGGTTTAACATTCTTATTCATATTCTAATTACCTACCTGTTTATATTTTCCGCAATTTTGGAATTAATGTCTTTATTAAGCATTCTCACAGCCATTTTTACAGCGTTTTTCATTGCAAAAGACGAACTGCGGCCGTGTGCAATTACAGAAATTCCGTTAACTCCAAGAAGGAGCATGCCTCCAAAAACTTCCCAGTTGGTTCGTTTCAAAATTCTTCTCAAAAATGGCTTTGCAAGAAGTCCGATAATACAACCCAAAAGGTCTGATTTGAACTCTTTTGAAATCATTTTTAACATCATTGATGCAGTCGCTTCGGTAACTTTCAGTGCAATATTTCCTGCAAAACCGTCGCAAACAACAACATCACATTTATTTATAAATAATTCTTTGCCTTCAATATTTCCCACAAAACTTATTCTGCCTTTTTCACTGTCTTCTTTCAACAGAGGATAAGTTTCTTTAACCAGTGAATTGCCTTTTCCTTCCTCTTCTCCGATACTCAAAATACCGACCTTAGGTTGTTCAATATCGACAATATGTTCAGCATAAGTCTGTCCCATTTCGGCGAACTGACGTAACATTTCAGGAGTACATTCGCTGTTTGCACCGCCGTCAATCAAAACAACAGGCTTTGTCATAGTCGGCAAAGTTACGGCAATTGCAGGTCTTGTTACCCCGTGAATTCTACCTAACCCAAATAAACTTGCAGCCATCGCAGCACCCGTTGAGCCTGCTGACACAACCGCCTCACAGCGACCTTCCGCAACAGCACGAACCGCAGATACAATTGATGAATCTTTTTTCTTACGGATAGACTGTCCTACAGCCTCACCCATTCCGATAACTTCAGAGGCATGTGTGATTGTGTAATCAATTTTATCAACGTCAATGGCAATTTTTCTTCTGTGACCTTTTGTTCCGCAATCAGAATATATGAAACCCGCAGACTTGATTTTCTTCAATTCTGCCTGAATTTCGTCTTCTCTGCCAACCAATTCCAAGGCGACACCATACTCTTGTGCTGCCCATAAAGCACCTTCTACTATTGCTTTCGGAGCATAATCACCGCCCATTGCATCTATTGCTATTCTTGCCATATCCTTCTCTCTCCAAAGTGTGGTTAAAACCGGAAGTGGAAAACCGCTTCCGGTTGTTTAAAAACTATTCTTCTGATTTTGTTTCTTCAGAAGTTTCTTCTGCTTTAACTTCTTCTACAGTTTCTTCAACCTTTGCTGCTTTCGCTTTTGAAGATTTTTTTGCAGGTTTTTCTGCAACTGCTGCCGCTGCTGCTTTGTCAGCCAATTTTACAGGTTGACCTTTGTATGTGCCGCATTCGGTGCAAACTGTGTGAGTCAAAACTGTTGCTCCGCAATTAGGACATTTTGTTGTTTCAGGCTTAGTAGCTTTCCAATTAGCTCTTCTGCTTCCTTGAGCCGAATGTCCTGTTCTTTTCTTAGGTACTGCCATTTTGTCTTTCCTTTTTATTATGTACTAACTGTTTTTTGGGTTAATAAGGCTATCGTCAAAGACAGCCAATCTTGGATCTGTGGTATTTTCTTCTGAAAGAAATTGCCTTCCTTTACAATTAATACCACAAACTTTTTTATTTGGAATATTTAATATTACAGATTGATACAATAAGTCATAAATATCAATTTCTTTTGCACCGTTCAAATCTGTAACAAACTGTCCGTCTTTTATCTCAAATTCCTGTCCGGACTCGTCGTATTCGCCTAACAGCGATTGTTTTGAAAATAATTCGTCTATTTCAAAATCCAAATCGTGGTTAAATTTATCTAAACACAAATCACATTCAAGTTCAACCGTTCCCGTAACATTTCCTGTTATTTGAATAAAATCACCTAAAGATTTCGCACATAATTGAGCATGAATAGGCGTAACACATTCAATACCTTCAATCTTTTCATCAAAGGTGCAATATAGTGTTTTATCTTCGGCTTTTTCTAAATCTTCTATTAGTAGTAATTTTTCCATAATTTTTCAAAATTACATGTACTGTTCTTCTTGAATTGCAACTGCTGCAATCTGATTAGACAAGAAACATACACGTTTTACGGGTCCTTCAGTTTCTTTTTCGATAAGAACTGCATTCGGAGCCTGCATTCTTTCAATAAGTTCCTGATACAAGCCCTGATAATCTTTCACATATAATACCAGCGGTGCTGTGGAACTTTTAATAAATACCAGTACGGCATATCTTTTTTTAATATTCTGAGCGTTCATTCCTTGCGGATTAAACTGTTGTGCCATAATTTTCTCCTTATACAGTACAAATTTATTCTACTAAAAAGTTAGCAAAAATGCAACATGGCACGCATTTAAAACTTTTCTTGATGAATATCAATCGCTTTACTTATAGACATCAAGGCGGAAACCTTTTATAATCTTATTTGTCATGGTGTTATTAGAAGTTAAAAATTTAAACTTGGGATTTCAATCGGAAAACAATTTTTATCAGGCACTTTATGATGTTTCGTTTTCGGTTGAAAAAGGCAATATGCTTGCAATTGTCGGAGAATCAGGCTGCGGAAAAACCATGAGTGCGATGAGCATATTACAACTCATCCCCAAAACCGCACGAATTACATCGGGTGGAATTTTCTTTAACGGAGAAAATCTGCTCAACAAATCTCAAAAAGAAATGCAAGCCGTGAGAGGGGCAAAAATTGCACTAATTCCGCAAGACCCGATGACTTCCCTCAATCCGTTGTACACGGTCGGCAACCAGCTTCTTGAAATAATAAAAATACACCAGCATCTGCAAGGGGTGCAAGCAGAGAAAAAAGCCATTGAGGCACTTGAAATGGTGCAAATTCCAAACGCAAAATCAAGATTAAACAATTATCCGCACGAATTTTCAGGCGGAATGAAGCAAAGAGCAATCATTGCAATGGCACTTGCCTGCAATGCGGAACTTCTTATTGCGGACGAACCTACAACAGCACTTGATGTAACTATTCAGGCTCAAATCATGAACCTTCTAAACGACATCAAAACACGTCAAAACACTTCGATTATCCTGATAACACACGATTTAGCACTGGTAAAAGAAAACGCCGATACAATTGCCGTTATGTACGCAGGTCGAATTGTTGAAAAAGCACCGTCTGATGAGTTTTTCAGAAATCCGATACATCCGTACTCAAAAGCATTATTAAACTCATTACCGTCAAACAAGACCACAAAACTTTCAACAATAAAAGGTCAACCGCCTGCAATTACGGAAAAACTTGACGGGTGCAAATTCAACCCCAGATGCGAATACTGTATGAATATCTGCACAAAAACAGTTCCGCAAACAACAAATATCACGGAAAATCACACCGCAGAATGTTTCCTTCTGGGGAATTAAAACAAAGATTTAATCGCAAGGATAATCAGAATTACACCGCCTGCAATTGCAAGATATTTCGGATGAATTTTTTTGATGTAATTTCCGATGAAAAACCCGCCCAATGCCATAATAAACGAAGCAATACCGATTACAAAGCATGCCAACGGTAAATTTGTATGAGTGAGCATAATCGTTGCCCCTGAAACAAGAGCATCAATACTTGTAGCAATTCCCAGTCCAATCAGGCACTTTAACCCGATACACTCAGCCTCTTCTTTTTGAATTTCAAAGGCTTCTATTATGAACTTCAAGCCTAACGCAAAGAAAATTACGAAAACTATCCACTTGCTAAGCGGCACAAGCAACCTATACAAACCGTTTGTTCCGACATATCCGATAATAGGCATCAACCCTTGGAAAAGCCCCATCGTAACAGCAAGATAAAGCGAATTCTTTGTCTTGTTTTGTTTCAATATCAAGCCCTGAGAAAAAGATGCCACAAAGCAATCAATTCCTAATGCAATCGCTAAAAAAATTATCTCAACTAAACTCAAATTCTACCTCGAATAACCTTTCCCAAGGAAAACTGTACTTCACATTAACATCCCCCATTATAGCACTTTCTATCTTTTTTTCAAATTTTTGCATTTTTGTGTTCAATTCATCTACGCAAGGAGAAGATAATGTTTGGCGAACATTTGCCTGATACGCCCAATCATCCAGAAAACGTGTTATTTGAAGTTTTTTAAAACTTTTTTTATTATATTTTTTTGCAAGAAATTTCATTTTTGCTCCGCAAATCAAACTGCCGAGAGTGTTTGCGGAAGTATTCCACGCGGAGTACCCGTAAAAATTCTCATCCTTTAACTTATTCTTAAACAACAATTCATTCACAAAACCGTTGTCAGAACCGTTCGCAAACCTGACATCCGCAATCATATAAGGTTTATCGGGAACTTTAAAACTTGAACAAAAACCTTCTGTTTCAACTTTCATAACAATTTCACCCTGATTATTTTTGAAATTGTTTACCACAAGCAAAATATCCGCATCTTTTTCTGTCACGACTTCGCACCCTGCAAGTTCCAACTGCCCAAGTACGGATTTTTCAATACTTACATCTTCGTAATTAGAAATTAAATGTTTATGTTCAGGCTCTAAAAACACAGGGCAAACCTTCATACTGCCTGAAATTGCACGAGAAAGCAAACTCAAAGGAATTTCATCCGCACCGGTTTTTGTATATCCACCAAGCCTTTCCAACTCTTTCGCCTCTTTCACGTTGAACCCGAATTCCGCACAATCGTCTTTTGAAAAAACTAAAGTGTCAATCAAGCCCTCTTTTTGCCATTCAAGATAAATCTTGTTTATCTCAAAGTTTCGCTTTCTTGTTGCAACGTAATCCTCAAGGATTTCCTGCGGCACAGTTGTCGAAAATTCTACACCGTTTTTATGAGTATTAAACGAATACTTAAAAATTTCTTTTCCGTATTCAGCCCAGTAAACTTTTTCTTCATCGTTATAATTGTTGTTTGAAATCCGCATAATACTTGAAAAAGCGTATATTTTGCAATTTTTATCAACCAAAATCTTTTTTAATCTTTCGACACGATTTTTAATCTCGTCAAAATTTTCAGGACACCTGCGAGAAGGTATCAAACCGCCGTAAGCAAGAGTATCTAAAGATAAAACAATCCCGTCAAGATTTGACAAACCTTTTAACCATTCAAACAAATTTTCAATATCTGCCTGCCTATTCAAATCCCCGAGATATGTTCTATCAGGAAGTTCAAGTTCAAAAGTATCATCGATTTGCGAAATTATCTGCGGTAATGTGTAACAAACCGGTCTGTTATCAATTGGTACAAATGCTATTCTCATAACTGTATTGTATGATAACGTGCAAATAAATCAAAAATTTTACATTCGTTTATTATTTGGCGGGAAAATAGTATCTACACCCAAAATGCCTGTAACTGTGGGATTAAAAAAGTAGGTTTTGGTAATCTCTGATTACCGAAACATTTTTTGATACATTTTGTGATGCGGTAAAACTTAGCCAAACCGGCGAACTTGTGATTTGATTAGTTCACATCCCCTCCCGCTCTGGGGGAAGGGAGAATTTCTTAATGAACGCCTGTGAATTTAGAAATTCGGGAGAGGGTAAAATTGCAACATTTAAAATACCGGTGTAAAGTTGTATATATATCCCCATAATAACCCCTTGATTTTTTTTCTTGAACATATTACTATCATCTTGTAGAGTGCTTACGCCAATAATCACTCAACAAGAAAAGGAAAAACTAATATGTCAATTAATTTAAAAAACAAACAAGAAATTGTTAAAGAATTCGGAAAGAACGAAAAAGACACAGGTTCTGCAGCAGTTCAGGTTGCAATGATGACTCAAAAAATCTCTGAATTAACAGAACACTTGAAATCTAACAAAAAAGATTTCGCTACAAAAAGAGGTCTTTTAATGATGGTAGGTAAAAGAAAAAGATTACTTGCTTACATCAAAACTCAAAATCTTGACGAATACAGAGAATTAATTAAGAAATTAGGTATCAGAGGTTAATCTGAAATACTTTTGCAAAGACCGACCAATTGGTCGGTCTTTTTTAGTAATGAGGTGTTATGAGAACTTTAAAATCACTGCGTTTACATATTGGAGTTTTCGGCAGAATGAATGTCGGAAAATCATCGTTTTTGAACAGAATCACAGGACAAAATATTTCAATCGTATCAGATATTGCGGGAACAACAACCGATATTGTCGAAAAATCAATGGAACTTTTGCCGATTGGACCTATTAATTTTCTTGATACTGCCGGAGTTGACGATTCTTCAACTCTCGGTTCTGAGCGTATTAAAAAGACTTTGAGCATTCTTAATCGCACCGATGTTGCAATTTTGATTTGCGATTACGACGGGATTACCGACTATGAAAAAAATCTTATTGAAAAATTTACCGAGTTGAATATTCCTTATTGCGTTGTAATAAACAAATCGGATATCGGCTCGATTAGCACAAATTCGCTTACGGAAATCGAAAATTACACGAAAAACTACCTTATTACTTCTGTTTTAAGTGATGAAAATTTCGTTTTCAATTTTAAAAAATTGCTTGTAAGCCTTTTACCAGAGGATTTTATCAATTCACCGCAAATCGTGAGTGATTTAGTTTCGGCTAAAAGCACCGTTGTTCTTGTAATTCCGATTGATAAGGAAGCCCCGAAAGGCAGAATAATTCTTCCGCAGGTTCAGACTTTGCGTGAACTTCTTGATAACAACTGTATTAGCGTCGTTGTCAAGGAAAGTGAACTAAAAGAGGCTCTTGATAATATGAAAGTTCCACCTGCACTTGTTGTGACCGATTCGCAAGCCTTCAAAAAGGTTTCTGAAATCGTTCCCGAGGCAATTCCGCTGACGTCGTTTTCTATTCTTTTTGCGAGGTTAAAAGGTGATTTGAACGCTTTTATAAATGGCGTAAAGGCAATTGACAATTTGCAGGACGGCGACAAGGTTCTTATCCTTGAAAGTTGCACTCACCACCCTGTTGAAGACGATATCGGCAGGGTAAAAATTCCACGGTTGTTAAAACAAAAAATAGGCAAGGATTTGGTTATTGAAAACTTTTCAGGACATGATTTCCCTGAAATTCAAGACTACAAACTGATTATCCACTGCGGAGCGTGCATGACAAACCGCAAAGAAGTTCTTTCCCGAATTTTACTGGCAAATAATGCAGGCATTCCGATAACAAACTACGGCATTACAATCTCGTACTGCCTCGGAATTTTACCAAGAGCAGTGAAAAGTTTGCAGAATAAATCATTATAATTTAGCAGGCAGACTAAATCCTATTTCAGGATTTTATCCAATGCTAAAACTCGCATGGGATTCTTCGCACTCTGTATAAATTCTTGCTCAAATTCCAAAATATTCTGCTCTGAATGACGGAGGTAAATGATATCACCCCATCCTAGCCTTCCCCATCCAGGGAAGGAAGACATAACCCTGGACTTCTTCACACGATTTCTCCCTCAATTGAACCCTCTCCCGAATTTCTAAATTCACTCCGCTCATTAAGAAATTCTTCCCTCTCCCAATGTGAGAGGGAAAAGTGGTCAATATCTATGCGATATACAAACATGTCATACTGAGGCTTTAGCCTTCCAATACATTTACCCCCGAAGAATGACCTGGCTATTTCATATATTAAACACTTGAAACATCAGGCAAATCAATGCTTTTCAGACGTTGTTCAATACGTCTGTACCATTTCAAATGTTGTTTGAATAAAATTTTATAATCGTCAACTTTGCCCTGTGAAATGTTATTGAACTGCTCATCACATGTTTCGGTCAATTTCGCTTCAAGAAATTCCGTATAATGTTTTCTGTCGATTTTAGCATCTGTCAACTCAATTCTCTTACCAAAATCCACGACAACTTCTGGTCTGTTATCTCTAAAGAAACAGTAATCAATAGAAAGCGGGATTAAATTCACCTTGCCATAACGTTTAACAGCGTTTTGAGCAATATATGTCAAACCTGTTTGGAACTTAAACGGTCTGTAATGAGGCGGTCTGATAATACCTTGGGGGAAAATACAAAGAATGTTTCTCAAGTCGCCAAGCAAATCTACAGAATACTGCAAAGCCTTCATCGCCGATTGTGCAGACTTTTTGTTTACAGAATACGCACCACCACGTCTTAACAACGGAAATCTGTTAAGTTCTTCAACCATCAAACGGATTTCCTTGTGGCAAATACGGTGTGTCGTATTGTACAACACAATTCCATCCCACCAGTTGCAATGCGGTGCAAACAAAATCGTAGGATATTTGCTGTCACGTTCGGTGTAATTTTCGATACCGTTATAACGGAAAGCATAAAATCTGTTTTGAAGCATATTGAAGAAAAACAGACTTGCAATAGTCAACCAAAAGCGGTTTGTTTTTGCCGGTTTGAATTTTTCTTCTTTATTTCTTAATTTTGTCGGAGGAATGTCCGAATATAATTTTTCTTCTGTAGCCATATATCAATTTTACCCCGAAAACATCTAAGTTCTGATATTCGATTAAAAACGTTACTATTTAATAATAATCTTTCAAATATAAAATGCAAGTATCCTGATTGGTAAACTACAAAGCATTAAAATTTTGTAACAAAGTAGCAAAATTTTATTATCTTCTGTTTTAATATAAAAAACGTAAGGAGGTATTAGTTATGGCAGGTATCGGAAAATGCATGGGAGTAATGGCAGGTGCAGGCTTGCTGGGAGGAGCAGCGTCTTCATATTTAATACAGTCACACTTTAATAAGGCAGTTATGGAAGGTGCAAAAATTCAGGCAAAAGACGGTTACGTTCCAATTGGCGGCAGAACCAAAGACGGTAAACTTTGGGACGGCAAAATGAAAATTGAAGATTACCAAAAAATGCTTCAAAAGAAAGCCGCCGTAACTTCACTGATTAACGGACTTATCACAGCAACAGGAACTGCTATTATTGCAGGATTTACCTTGATGCTAAGAGGAAAAGTTAAGTAATTTTAAAATTTTTACATAATAAAAGACCGCCGTTTTCGTTTGAACAGCGGTCTTTTTATTAGTTTATAATCAATTAGTCTTCAATTGCTTTAATTTCTTCGACTTCTTCTTTTTCTTCTTTTTGAGCATCGGTACGGATTGACGCTTTGTCAGAAGAAATGTTTTTGTCTTTAAGTTTAGTAATTTGTCTTGCAAGTTTGTCTGCTAAGATATCAATACTTGCGTACATAGATTCAGCAGCCTCTTCGCAACGGATAACGCCGGTATTTGTTTTGCAAGTAACTTCAGCAATGTGTTTACCTTCTGCTGACGGATTTTTGATTACTGACAAAACAACGTCGATACCTTGAATTTGATCATAGTGAGTTGCGACTTTGCCGATTTTTTCTTTTACATAAGCCTTGATAGCATCTGTAATCTCAATGTTTCTGCCATTTACGTGAATGTACATTTAAAACCTCCAATTCTAATACTGCTTTGTTAGTATAACACACTTTTAATAATTTTTAAAGGGTGAAATATCTATTCATCAGCTAAAAATTGTGGTAATTCGACGTCAGGTGTTCCGATTACTCTGACAAGTTCAAGAACAGAAGCCTTCATCTGGCATTTTTGAGAAGATGCACTAAAGAAATCTCGATAGAAACAACCTTCACAATTACAGCCACGTTTGTAACACTCTAACGCAGTTGTAGTCCATCTTCTAACAGCAACTGCCCTTCCCATATCCCTACTTCTAAACAATTTATAAAATCTCCACTTTTATGTATAACTATCCCTTCAATATATCTTATCAGATATATTGAAAAATCTCCCCTAAAGTCGTCCTGTCAATGATTTTCGACTCCATAATTTCATTATAGAAAATAAGAGGAATTTTTCAAGAGCGGAACATGCCCTTATTAAGTTTTGTAACAACCCCTTGTAACACTTACTTTGAGGGGGTTTTCTGAGGTTTGATACTTGCAATACCATGTCACGACATGATTTACAGAGATTTAACCTGCTCAAAACCATGAAATGACATGGTTTTACATGGTTTAAAAAATTGTTAAGTAATGTAAAATATTTTCAAAATTACACAAACGGGCATGCCCAAAGTGGTAGCTTGGAAGTAAATATATTGGGAAAACTAACTATTTGTAGAATTTTCATCATTCTGAACAGGGATAAATATATGGAGCTTAAGTCTTTGTAATAGTGTCGTCATTCTGAGCAAAATGTTCGGGAATACGTCGAATACGAAGTGCGAAGAATCCCTAACAAATTTCAGCAAAAGTAAAAAAAGTAGGTTTTGGTAATCTTTGATTACCGAAACATTTTTCAGGTACATTTTCTGATGTGGTAAATCATAGATTTACCACATCCTACAGGCTCACCCCTACCCCTAGAAGATGGAAATATACAAACAAGCGAAACAGGCTTTAAGTAGAGCCTGTTTCGCCTCCATGGCAGAGTCAAGAAGGACACAACCGATGCATGTAAGCCGGTTTCTGCCATTTGCATCCATATCGCTGTGTATTACATGCCACTTTAGTCAGTGGGGAACACGATTGACAGATGCTATTCAGATTCGGTTATTTGCAGTCTTTTAGGTTCTTTTGTTTCCGTTGTTTGTTTCGGAATAATTATTGTTAAGACACCATCTTTATATTTTGCTGTTGCATCTTCGGTTTTTATCGGCTGGTCAAAGGATATTGTTCTTTGATATTTGCCGTATCTAAACTCAGATGTATGATAACGTCTGTTCTTTTCTTCTTCTTTTTTCTCTTCGCGGGTTTCAGCCGTAATAGTCATGAAATCGTTGTCCAATTCTACATCTATTTCGTCTTTCTTTACCCCAGGAAGCTGCACTTTCACTTTATAGTTATCGTTACATTGAATAACTTCAATTGCGGGTCTTAGTATGGTATTTTTTATTACATTCAACGGATGTCCGAAGGAATGCGTAAAAAATGTATCTCGTAAAAAATTATCAAGTTCCTGATGTATGCTGTCAAAATACAATTCAGGCTCTCTTACAATAAGATCTTTCTTCATTTTTTGCTCCTTTCTCAATCAGCATAAAAGATTTATTGATTAATTTCATTGTCTGTTAGTCTAGTCTTTTATCGTACAAATATTAAACAAAACGACAATAGCAATTTTCACAGATGAAATATATTTTTATCGTGAAGGAGAAATTTATGACTTGCAAACTACTTTTTTTTGATTACAGAAAATCTGAGGAAAAATTTTTCGAAGAGAATAATTTTGAGAACTATGAAATAAAATTTTTCAGCGAAAGTTTGAATAATGAAACGGTTAATTCACTTCCTATAGAAGATTTAGAGGAAGCAATGATAATAAGCGTGTTTATAACGTCGGAAGTCAGCGAAGAGGTTATCTCAAGGTTTAAAAATCTTCGGGTAATTTCAACTCGTTCTACAGGATATAACCACATTTGTTTAAATGCTTGTGCGAATAAAAACATTGCACTTTTAAACGTTGATGCCTACGGTCACACATCGGTTAGCCAATTCACATTCGGATTAATTCTGATGCTTGTTCGCAACATCGTTACTGCGATAAATATTCCGCCTGAAAAAGTTTTTTCTTACACAGGACTGACAGGACATGATTTAAACAATATGGTTTTGGGAATTGTCGGAACCGGAACAATAGGCGGTGCTGTTGCAAGGTACGCAAAATGTTTCGGAATGAGCGTTATTGCATACGAAAAAACTCAAAACGCCGAACTGCTGAATAATAATATCGTAAAATACGTGGATTTTGAAACCCTGTTGAAATTTTCTGATATTATAACACTTCACACCTCATACACGGAAGAAAACTATCAAATGTTTTCGGATAAAGAGTTTGAGATGATGAAACAAGGTGCTTATCTGGTTAACGTCGCAAGGGGCGAACTTATTAACAACAAAGCATTGCTGAGTGCATTAAACAACGGGAAACTTTCAGGGGCAGCACTGGATGTTGTGGCGTGTAAAGACACTTTAGAACCTGACGGAAAAGAAAAATCTTCTCTGATGTGTTCCGAAACCTCTGAAACTGTAATAGAACTCGCAAAACTTCCCAATGTAATTATTACTCCACACATTGCTTACAATACGCAGGAAGCAATAAATTATATCCTGCAAGTTACTTTTGACGGGATTAACGATTATCTTTCGGGCGGGTTTAAGTATAGGGTTCTGTAACTATTTTTGCATTATTTGAGCGGAAATTACTCCAAACAGATAATCCACACGTTTTACTAATTTAAACCCGTGTGTTTCAAATTCTTTAATCAACTCATCAGGTTCAGGAAACTCTTGCTTTGAGTTGATTAAATATTTGTAATGCTCAAGATTAATTTTCAGACATTTTGCAACAACAGGCACTAATCGGTCAAAAACCTTGCTAAAACTGTTGCGTATTCCAAAATCAAGATGAAGAAATTGCCCGTCAAAATCAAGCACACGGTAAATTTCAGAAACCGCTTTTGCCCGGTCTTTTATATTTCGCAAGCCAAACCCTGCTGTTACATAGTTAAATTCTCTTTCTTTAAACGGCAATTCCAGACAGTCTGCAAGTACAAAGACCCCTTTCGGATTTTTATTTTTAGCAATTTTAAGCATGTTTTCGCAAAAATCAACGCCGATTACCCTTGAACGCGGTGAAACCTTTGCAATAAGCCTTGTAAAATCGCCCGTTCCGCAGCAGACATCAAGAATTAGCGACCGCGGCTTGATATTCAATTCCCGCAAAGCAAAATATTTTATAATGTAATGAGAAAACACAGAAATAAAATTGTTCGTTTTATCGTAATACTGTGCAATTTCATTGAAAAGATTTCGTACATTTTCAGGATTTTTATCGCAAACCATAAACCGCCTCTTTTTAATTATATTAACATAAAACATAAATATAAATTTAAAGTGGTCAATTTTAAAATTTTGTTATATAATTTTAT
>CAMAGQ010000034.1 GCA_945833895.1 uncultured bacterium | reverse complement strand
TAACCTCAACACCTTGAGGAATTTCTATCGGTTTTTTACCAATTCTTGACATTTTAGTTTTCTCCTTATGGTATATTGTGTACTTTTTCGGGCTTTTCTACCAATTGAACCCGAAACATTTAATTTTCACTAACTTAAGTATTAGTAAACGTAGCAAAGAACTTCGCCGCCAACGTTTTCTTTTCTTGCTTTTCTGTCAGTTAGCAAGCCTTTTGGAGTTGATACGATTGCAACGCCCATACCACCCAAAACTTTTTGTAAGTTTTTAGCTTTTGAGTAGTGACGTAGACCAGGTTTTGAAATTCTTTCAAGTTTTGTGATAACTGAGTTACCTTTTTCATCATATTTTAATGTGATGATGATAACCTTGAATTTTCCTGAATCTACAACTGAATAATCAGCAATGTAACCTTCTTCTTTAAGAAGTTTTGCTAATTCAATTTTCAATTTTGAAGCCGGAACTTCAACTGAAGGGTGCTTAACAGTGTTAGCATTTCTGATTCTTGTTAGCATATCTGCTATAGGATCTGTCATTGACATTTTAATTCCTCCGGACTTACCCACAGTTATAGGCAGTATCCTTGATTAACTATTACACCACTTGCCGAATGAATTTTGCTTCATTGTGGAAAACAGAATTTGTACTAAATTTTGCTTTCCCCGAAACGTACTTCGGCAGTCTGGAACTGTACAATTATTATTACACGAAAACTTTTTCTTGTAAATCATGTTCTGTAACAATATTTACAAAGATAGTTTTTTGATGGAGTTTTATGGAGTAAAATATTGGTATGGATAAAAATTTTTACTCAATATTCAAAACTTTTTTCAAGGTTGGAACAATGCTTCTTGGCGGCGGATACGTAATTTTGCCGTTGTTAACCTCGGAACTGGTCGAAAAGAAAAAGTGGATTACCTCAGAAGAACTTTGTGAGTATTATGCACTCGGGGCGGCTTTACCGGGGATTATCGCAGCAAATACCGCCATATTTACGGGCAGAAAACTACTTGGTACAAAGGGGGCAATCGCTGCTGTTACGGGAATGATTTTACCTGCTTTTGTCGCAATTATATTACTTGCATACATTTTTATCGGGATTGTTAATATTCCCGTTGTTCAGCATATATTCTGGGGTGTCGGCATTGGAGTAATCGTTCTATTGTTCCTTGCCGTAAAAGAAATGTGGATAAAATCGGTTACTGATAAGTTTACCGCCGTGATTTATCTTTTATGTTTAATTTCGGCTCTGTGCGGGAAAATTCCGCTTCCTGTAATTGTAATATTTGCACTTGTTTCAGGGATTGTACGTCAGGTGTTTGAAGATAGAAAAATTGCGAAAGGCGGCAGTAAATGATATATTTGCAACTTTTCTGGCAATTTTTTCAAATCGGAATATTTTCTTTTGGAGGCGGATATGCAACTTTGCCGTTTTTGTACGTAATTGCAGACAAATTTCACTGGTTCACAACGTCTGAATTAACCAATATGCTTGCGATTTCATCAATCACCCCCGGTCCTGTCGGGGTGAATGTTGCAACTTTTGCAGGGTTTAACAGTGCGGGAATTATTGGTTCAATGCTTGCGACAACCGCAGTAGTATTGCCTTCTTTTATCATTGTCACAATCGTTTCCAAAACGCTTGAAAAATTCAAGACAAATCGATTCGTTAAAAGTGCAGTAAAAAGTCTAAAACCTGCCGGTTGTGCTCTTTTATCCTCTGTCGGGATTAAGTTGATATTCACGTCAAATCTGTATCTGTTCGGAACTTTATTATTAATCCTGTTAATAATTTTAAGTTTTATCAAAAAATTAGACCCGCTGTTTTACCTTGGAATATCAGCAGTTGCGGGATTAATTCTTGGAAGCATTAACTGGATTGGAATTTAACCTCGCAATTATTATGATTGGTGAATAGGTTAAAATTGGTTTTTGATATTTTTTTGAGTATTCATCGCAAAAAGTTTTGATGTGTTTTACAGTCCAAGTCTTGTCAGAGAGCGAATTTACCCCCGTTTTTTTCATGTGTGCAAGAAGTTCCAAAGGCGAATTGAACTCAAGTTGTTCCTCAAACTCTTCGTCATACAAAACCTCAAACCCGTTAGATTTTAAGATTTCCACAAGTTCGTTTTCGGATTTGTATTTTAGCGAAAGTCCTGTAAGTTCGGTTATTTCACGGAAATTATCAGGCGAAAATGTTGAAAATGCAAGAAGTCCGCCATTTTTCATATTAGATTTTAAAGTAGCGAATAATTTTTCCGTATTTTCAAACCACTGAAAAACGGCGTTTGAAATGATTAAATCAAATTTCCGCTCAAACTTTACCTTTATTGCGTTTCCGCAGATAAAATCGGCATCGGGAATTATTTTTTTGAGGTAAACCTTTGACTTTTCAACAATATCATTTCCGCAATAGCGTTGGCATTTGCAATTTTTCAAGATGTGTTTTGTCAAAAGCCCCGTACCAGTACCGATTTCAAGAATATTTTCAAAATTTGTTGAAATTTTTGACAAATTTGTTACCATTTTTGTTGCCATAATCTCTTGTACCACGGCGTTTTTGTCGTAGTCAGCCATACTTTTTTCAAATTGTTTTTTTACGTGCTTAAAATCTATCGGCATAATTCAATAATTTCATCCCACTTTGAAAACCTGTAAAAAGGACAATGCCCGTAAGGCAAACTGATAACTGGAATATTGTTCTTATCGTGACTTGCTTTTTGGTTTGCAGGAGGAATAATTTTGTCACTTTCACAAACTATCGCACAGTCATAAAATTTTTCGTATTCTTCATTAGAAAGTTGTTTTATTTGAGCATAAAGACTTTCAAGTTCCGCAACTCTGTTTTCTATACTCCGCAACACAGGGTGAAGTTGGTATTTTTCAAATTCTTCCTGCGTTTGAAAAACATTTTTGTAAAATTTACCCCTTAAGCCTGTTTCTGCGTGTTTTAGAGTCAATTCAAAGATTTTAACAGGTATTCCGAAATTATCATCAACAGGTGTAACCGTACCGTTTATTGCAATTTTGCAATCAAAATCTCCAAAAAGTTTTCGGTTTTGATACGCGACAAAAACTCCCATAGACCACCCGATAAGAGTTTTATTGGCGTAACCTTGTAAGTCGATCAATTCTTGCGGAATTTCCATAGAATTGTAATCATAAGCCATTAAAATATCACAATTTTCACCGCTGCAAAAATCGCAAAACGGCTGACTGTCAAAACTCCAGCCTGCAAAAAATACTATTAAATTCTTATTATTTTGCTTGTTTAACCAGCAGGTTTTCATGAATTTTCTCCTTTAATACGGCAAGTTCGCTTTCTTCAATCTCACAGGTTAAAGAAAGTCTTAAACGTGAAGTTCCCGCAGGCACGGTCGGCGGGCGTATCGGCAGTGTGAAATACCCGTTATGAAAAAGAACTTCGCACAAATCGACGGTATCTTTGTTTTCCCCGACAATAACAGGAATTATATGGCTTGAACTTCCCATACTCTTTGCAATTTCAAGCATTCTCCTGCGTTTTTGCAAGGTTTTCGAAATCTGCGTTTCTATAATCCACTTTGTAAACGCGATATTTACAGGCGGGAGCGCAGTTGAAAAAATAAACGAGCGTGATTTGTTTATAAGATAGTCAATAAGCGTTCTTGAACCCGTAACAAAAGCCCCCATTGAACCTACAGCCTTGCCGAAAGTTCCGACGATTAAATCAACATCATCAATCAACCCCAGAACTTCCGCCACACCAAGCCCTTTTTCACCAAACACACCAAATGCGTGTGCCTCGTCAATAATTAGCCCGCAATCGTATTTTTTCTTGAGTTCAACAATTTTTCTAAGGTCTGAAATATCGCCGTCCATTGAAAATACGCTTTCCGTGACAATAAATGCGTTTTTGTAATTTTCACGCTCCCTTATCAAAAGTTTTTCCAAAGCATCCATATCATTATGCGGAAATCTGAAAAATTTTCCCTGTGAAAGCTGCATCCCGTCGATTATACTGGCATGGTTTAACTTATCAGAAAAAATAATGTCACCTTTTTTGTTCAAAGCACTTGAGATACCGATATTTGCGTGGTATCCGCTGTTATATAATAAACAGGCTTCTTTGCCATATAAATCCGCCAGAAGGGTTTCCAATTCCTTATAAACAGGAAGAGTTCCCGTCAAAAGCCTTGCGGACGCACTGCCAAAAGAATATTTGCACCCGATCTGTTCCAAAAATTCTTGCGTTAATGACTTGTTGTCTGCAAAATTCAGGTAATTGTTTGACGACAAATTGAGTAACTTTTTCCCCCTGTAGTAAATGTATTTTTCATCCTTGTCAGAAAAATCTTTTAAATCTCTAAAGTGGGAATGCGTTTTTAATTCAGTCAGTATATTTTCGTAATCCTCGTACATATCCATAATCTATTACAAACACCGCCCAACTTCAATAATCTGTACAATGTGTGTATGTTGCGTAATCTTTTAGAAATCGAATTTTAACTCGCTTTTCTATATTCCTCTGTTCCTGGGAAATCAGATGAGCCTGTTCTGAGTTTTGTTATCAAGTATTGCATTTTCGGTATTAATGTTGACAAGAACAGTGCCGATATTGCAAATCCTGAACCCCAGTTCAACGCATTCATTCTCAAGTTTTTATTCGATACCTTATGAAGTAATTTTTCTGTAATTTCACTTGCGTTCGATTTCTTAGCGGTTTCTATCACTGTATTTACGTAATCTATCAATTCTTGTTTATATTTGTCTAAGTCGTTTTGTGCAATATATGTGTATGATTTTGCAAACTTCTTGCCAAATCTGTTCTTGAAGAATTCCTGCAAGAATTTAGGGTCATTAATATGTCCGCCGTTCAGAATATCTTTCACCTGACCTGCAGTCAATATTCTTCTGCCTCTTAATTCAGGTTGAAGTTTCGACATTTCTTCGGCTGTTTGTTCAAATGTTTTCAATTCGTCCGCAGGAACAAGTGCCTTTAATTCCTCTTTGAATTTATCAAGAGATATTATTTTAATATTCTTACCTTCAAATTTACCTTCAAGTGATTTCGGTAATTCTTGCTGTTTGCCAAGCATATCGTTTGCAAATTCATCAATTGAAACTCTTGGAGAACCTTTGCTTATCAGGTATTGTTCCATGTATTTAGTTGAAAATTCAGCGGATACAGGGTCTAATCTTGAACCGTTTCCGTTCTGTTCAATCTTATTCAACCAAGTATTGATATTTGGCATATTGAACATATAGAAGTAAATTGAACTCAAATCTCTGAACAGAATTTCAATTCTTTCATCGTCGTTTCTTGCCGAAATCGCTCTGCCTGAAGCAGTTCCCGCATCAACAGAAAGTAGTTTGTAATTTCTGTCACTTTCAAATTTATTCGCAATCGCCAGCAAATTGATACCGAAAGATACCGATTTTTGTTTATCTTTTTCTTCTTTTGACATTCCAAATGTTTCAATAGACGGTTTTGAAATAAACGGTTTATTGTTATTTACAAAGGTATCTTGTGGCTGTTCTGTATCTTGTTTTTTGTGGTAAGAACGGGTGATTGCCTGATTTATCTTCGGCAAACCAAAACCAATAAAGGCATTGGCAAGAAGAATACTTGAAATAACTTTGACAAATTTGAACTTAGCCATTGTTTTTTCAAGAATTTTCGCACCGTCTTTAGTAAGTTCTTTATCAAGATAGTTGTCAAGAGGGTTACGAACATCATCGCTTGCAATATCAACCATTTTGTTAGGAAGTTTGAGTAATTTTTGTCCGATTTTTTCAAAAACATAATTCAATGCGGTTACACCGCCAAGCCAAAATACAGCCCCCGAAAACTCTTCTGTAATCCTTTCTCTCGCTTCGTCAAAACCGCCTCTTTGATATGCCTGATAAGTTCTGCCTGCTTCAACAAATGCTTCAAGTGCAATTACCGGCAAAAAACCGTCGCTTGCCATCTTTGATACGAAGTTTCTTGCCATAGGCATGTGTGTATTTGCTATTGGTATATTTATTGGCTTTATTGACATAGATTACATTTCTTCCGTTTCTTATAAAACACGTAAAATAAAAATTTGCGTAGTGCAATAGAAAAAGTAATATTTTGTTACATATATAGTCAAAAATACACTTGTTAGTAAACTTTGTTCAGCACTGTTACACCTGACCTTTGCGATTAGAATACCGAAAATTTCACCTTATGTTACAAATATTAAATTTAACATTGCACAAATAGCAATTAAATTTATGTTTGTTTTTAATATAATCGTAGTGGAGAAATTTATGATTAGTCAATTTCCGACATACGACATTAACTATTACAAACATAGTGCAGTAAGTACAGGTACTCAAGTAAAACAAGAACAACAACCTTTGACCAAAAAGCAAAAAGGGGTTATTCTTGCAAGTTCTGCTGCCGGTGTTGGAACGGTGCTGACAGGACTGGCACTGCATAAAGGATTTTCACTAAATCCTGCTAAGATTATGAAAACTCCTGTAAAAGATTGGGCGATATTCAAATATAAACCTAAGGATAACGCTATTCAATTCAAAGCTCCGCAAATTATAGCACTTGCAGCAGGTTCTATTCTGGGCGGTTTCATTGGCGGTGCGATTGTTGACAAACCGAATTTGAAACAAAAGAAAAGAGAAGTTTTGAACCAGATGCTAGGTAATGTTCTTGTTCCTGTCGGTTGCGTCGCAGCGGGTGCAGAAATATACACAAAATATCAGGATAAAATTGAAGGTGCAATGCCTCAAATCAAAAATAAAACAGGACGGTGGGTTTCCGTATTGAATAAAGTTTCGCAAAAAATTCCTAACGCTGTCGGCACTTTGGCGTTTCTAGGTACAGGAATTTATCTTGGGAACAAGGTTTCTAACTTTATAAATGATAAATTGTATCACAAGAAAATGGAGAGAAATATTAAAGCAACGGACTTTGCACCTCACGTTGACGATGTTTGCCTTGCGACATCAATGATGAACGAGGATTCAGCATTTGGCTCAATGTTAGGTCGTGTAATTCCGCTGGCATTGGTTGTTCCGGGCTATCAAACAGGCATAGCCCGCGAGGGGTAAATATATTCGGGTTTCCAAATATATTTCCTTTATATTTGTACTCTTATCAGGCTGTTAACTTGGGTTATTGCATTGTCGTTATTTAAGATATTTATAACTTTTTGCATATCTTTTTCGCGGCACAACTCGGTAATAACCGTAATTATCGCGGCTTTGCCTGAGGAAACCTCTTTTTGTACAATACTTGCAAGACTTATATTGTTATCTTCGCAAGCCTTGCCTATTCTGCCGATTACACCCATGCTGTTTTGTGCCGTGATTGAAAGATAATATTTATTCTTCGTTTCTGAAATATCAATCATTTGTGCGTTTTCGCTGTGGTGACATCTCATCATTGGCAACAGGTAATCCGTTTTACCAAGTTCGGATGCTATTGCAAGAATATCGCCGACAACCGAACTTGCGGTCGGGAACTCACCTGCACCCGGCCCTGACAACGTCACATCACCGACAGGATGTCCCGAAAGACTTACGGCATTTGTTACGTAATTGATATGTGCAAGCGTTTGGGTTAATGGCACAAGCATCGGGTGAACTCTTACGTCTGCTTTGCCATCTTCGTCCATTTCAGCAGAGGCGATTAACTTAATCTTATACCCCATTTCATTTGCGGCTTGCATGTCTTCTGCCCTGATTTTTGTAATCCCTTCACGGTAAACGTTGTCGATTTTAATACGCTTACCAAAAGCAATGGTCGCAAGGGTTGTAACCTTATACGCAGCATCAAACCCCTCAACATCACCCGTCGGATCGGCTTCCGCGTAACCTAATTCTTGTGCTTCTTTCAAGACTTCATCGTAAGATGCTCCTTGAGTGTCCATTTTTGTAAGAATATAGTTGGTTGTTCCGTTAAGAATAGCCTTAATCTTGTTGATTTTGTTTCCTGCAAGAATTGTCTTAATCGGCATAATTAGAGGGATCCCGCCTGCAATTGCGGCTTCATACAGAACAACTTTGTTGTTTGCTTCGGCGAATTTAAAAAGTTCTTCCCCGTGTTTTGCTAAAAGTTCTTTGTTGGCAGTAACAATATGCTTACCGTTTTTGATTGCGGTTTTTATCAAATCCAAAGCGGGTTCAAGTCCGCCGACAAGTTCCGTAACAATCTGTATTTCGGGGTCGTTCACAACTTCGTACGGGTCATCGGTAATTATATTTTCATCAAGCCCCTCAATATTGCGTTTTTTGTTCTTATTTCTAACTGCAATTTTTGCAATTTCAATGTTATCAAAGTTTTGAAGCGTTTTATAAACACCGCTTCCGACCGTTCCCAGTCCAATTAGTCCGATTTTAATTTTATTTTCCATAGATTTAAGTATAGCATAAAAGGAATTATTTGTAATTAAATTTAACATGCTCTTGCAAAAAAGTATTTTTTGTATATCATGAGGTTATTAGTCGAATAATACTAGAAAAGGAAATAAAATCATGGCAAAACATTGTGAAATCTGTGGCAAAGCCCCAATTAAAGCAGCTAAGTTAACATTCTCACATAAACAAATCGTTCATACACAAGAACCTAACTTGCAGACTGTTAAAGCTATTGTTAACGGTACTACAAAGAGAATTAGCGTTTGTACTTCTTGCTTAAAAGCAGGTAAAGTTCGCAAGGCTGTTTAATTGTTGAACAAAGCAAAAAATTTAAAAAAGGACTCTTACGGGGGTTCTTTTTTTATGCAATAAAAATAGCCGCATTACATCGGCTTTTCGGTAAAAGGTTTGTGTGTAGGAGAAAATAAAGAAAAAGAAAATGGTTTATTTACTCTATATATACCCAAGATATCCTAATGTGTAACATGATTTTGTCGAATTGTTACATAAGTTTACATATAGGACGAGGGTGAATTTGTGCTGTTTTCCCCGCTTTTTGCGGGTTGAAGCCTTGTTATTCAGACAAGGCACGAGCAGAGGGTACAGTTCAAGTGCCCCTTCCCTGGCTGGGAAGGGTTTTTCCTCTCTGAATTTTTGTATTCTGTACAAATCTTCGAAACCCTTGTTCTTATTATGTAATTCGCTGCCAAAATAAAAAGTTAAACTTTTGTAACAATATCTCAAAAATAGGCAATTATTGACGAAGTATATACTTTATATAAATAAGAGGAATATTGGGGAAATAAGAGATATGTTTCATAGACTAATACCACAAATGTATTCTAGATCGGCATTCACAAGATGTGCGGTTCCGTTTATGCCACGTCCGATTGCTCCGGCTCCGTTTTTCGGCGGATTCGGTTCTCCTTTTGTGCCTATGATGTCTAGAATGCCTGCTCCTGTATGTGCTACTCCTTTTTCTTTCGGGTTCCCGATGCTTGCGTGTGGTAATATTTTTATCCAAAATATGATGCAAATAGCAAGTCGTATAATCGCTACAGCCAGAGGTCAATCTGCTATGCTTGCTCAAGTGAGAGCCGCAAATGCCTATAAATTCGGTTCTATCACTGCTCACAGAGCTTCATTTAATCCTGTTCGTTATACCAGTCCTATTTCAACTTTTTGGGCTAATTATCCGACTAATTCTTCTTACTGGAATCAAATCGGATATTGTGCATCTTCAGGGTTAAGGTTGGCAAGAACCGCAATGTCAAGAGCCGTCGGCTTTGTCGGATATTGTGCAAGATATGTTAAAAACGCAATTGCGAGTTGCGGTTTGGGTTCTTATGTTTGTGGAAACGCTCATGATATGATAGGGATTTTGAGAAATAACAGAAACTTCAGAGAAATTCCTGCTCGCGGGGTTAACCCTAAAACTCTTCCTGCCGGATGTGTTCTGGTTTACGAAAGAGGCGTTGCAGGATATAGTTCACGCTACGGTCACACTGAAATTACAACAGGTGACGGCCGTGCGGTTTCTGATGGCATAACAAGCAATATTAGAGGCAATGTTACGGCAATATTTGTACCGGTCGCTTAAGGGTAAATAAAAAGAAAATCTTCGGTTTTGATACCGTTTAACAAAATAATCTAAAAAGTGCGTGCAATAAAAAATGTGCCCGGGGGGAATCAAACCCCCGACCTTGAGCTTCGGAGACTCACGCTCTATTCGACTGAGCTACGGACACTTAAAAACGGGTATATTTCAACCCGTTTTATAAAGTTTATTATTTCAAGTAGTTTGAAGCGTCGATTTCTTGTTTTGCAGCTTCACTTGCTTCAAAGAACGGATAAATTGTCATTCCAAGCATTCCTGCAATGATTGAACTAGGGAAAATTTCAATCGCATTATTGATTTCATTTACTGCGCTGTTATAAAATCTTCTTGCAGCGGCAATGTGTTCCTCAACTTCCGCATAAGTTTGCATTGTATTCATCATAGTTTGGTCGGATTTTAATTGCGGATAATTTTCAACATTAACCATCAATTGTCCCATTTTTGCAGCGATTTGATTATCTAATTCAAATTTTTGAGCAATTGTATCTTTTGTTGAACGAATTCCTGATGCTTGCGAACGTAATTCTGCAATCGAAGAGAACAATTCTCTTTCGTGTTCCATGAACTTATTTGCAATAGTCAAAATGTTCGGAATAAGGCTGTATCTTTTGTTCAATTGAACATCAATCCCGCTCATTGCTTCTTTGACTTTGTTTTTCAATTGGATAAGTCTTGTGTACATTCCGTATAGATAGAACGCCAAAATGACTGCCAATACCAGCAGAATAATCGAAATAACCATAATTGTAAAATCTCCTTCATTAATGTAAGTCATAGTTGTATCCTCTTTTTGTTGTATAAACTTAATTATAACATATTTTTCACGGGTTTACAATCCTTTTGTAAAATGATTTATATGCAAGTTTTCACTAAAGACATTCCGAACTTCACCGTCATTCTGAGGGCGACGATTTTTGATGCCCAAAGAATCTTGAACGGCTTGGTTTGTTTGGGATTTGTGTTGGGTTTCACCCAACCTACCTCTCTCACTTCGCTTCGCTCAGGATGACATGATTTGTTTTAATTTGTAGGTTATGTGAACAGTTATACACTTTTATAAAACTCTGTGTCTACAGACATTCATGGAAAACGACTTCTTCCATGGTTTTACGGAATTTTTTCGCTTGAATTACGGGTTCTTCATAACCGAGGGCAAGAATATTTACAAGCACCTGTCTGTTATTCAGGTTTAATTTCGTTTTAATCTGTTCAGCGAGGGATTCATCAAGGTTTGTCAATTCGTTTGACGTTGCACCGACAACACAGCAGCCGACTCCTTGTTCTTCGGCTTCAAGCGTCATATAGGCAGTTGCGTAAGTTACCTGTTCAACACTTCTTAATAGTGCGACTTGTTCACCCAAAGTAGACGGATTCAGCAGCTTTGAAGTGACAATGCTTTCCCTTGTTTGTTCATCTAAACCCTTTTGCTCCAAGACTTTTCCGAAGTTAGTCCTGTTCCAGCTGTCTAAATCCGCAACGCAGCAAATTAACACGTTTGCTGTTTTAACCTGTTTTTGTCCGCCGGAAGCCAGTGATAGCAAGTCTTTAGTGTCTTGGTTTTTCACAACTATAAACTTCCAAGGTTGAACGTTTACCCAAGACGGAGCAAGTCTGCCTGCTTCTAAAATTTTATTCAAAACCTCATCGCTGATTGGCTTTTCTGAGTATTTTCTGACACTTTTTCTGTTTATAATTGCATTCATCACCATAATATTTTTCCCTTTATTATAAATTTTTAAATTCCGTTTTCTCCGCCTGTGACGATAGTAAAGTCTGTTGCGGCACACATATACGTTGAAGGATTATACACGAATTGTCTTGATTTCACCTCAGGAACTTCTTTTTTCAAATCTGCATAATAATCGATTGTTACGTATTTTGAATGTGCAATGAATTGAGAATGGGCAGAACGCAATGTTCCTGAGCATTTAACCTCAATACCTGCGTTTTCAAGTGCTGCCTTGAGAGCCTTTGCTTCCGCTGTGTTGTCAGGTGAACTCATTATGCTTGCCGTGTAAGTTTCTTTGCGTTCTCCTGCCATTTGCCTGTAAATTAAGCGGTTAACGACTTCTTGAGTCATTTTAGGGTCTAAAATCCAGTAACTTACGTACCCGTGCTTGTTTGGAGCACCCGGAAGCATTGCACTTTCAATATTGTCTTTGTCAAAATGCTTTGCCATTGAAGCGTACTGTGTCATTTCGTAAACAGACATATCTGTTTTAATGTATTTTCCTGCAACAGAAATGATTTTAGGAATTTTTGCAATGGTTTCAGGTTTTTGCATATCTGCAAGAAGTCCTCTCAAAAACCACTGTTGACGCTGGGTTCTGCCGATATCGCCAAGAGCATCGTGTCTAAATCTTAAATATTCTACAACATCTTTTTCTGTCAGGCGGTGTTTGCCTTTTGAAATATTGATGTGCAAATTACCTGCGTAATCGTTGTAGTGCATGTCTTTTTCGACATAAATATCAACGCCGCCAAGTGCTTTGACGATTTCTCTAACCGCATCGTCGTGAACCATTATGTACCTGTCAACGTGAATTCCAAGAGTATCTTCAATTGTTTTCTTTGTCATTTCAACACCGCCTATGGCATGTGCTGCGTTAATTTTTTGGATGCCCATTCCCTTTGGCAGATAAACCTTACTGTCACGAGGAATTGTCAAAGCGTTAACAGTTTTGGTTCTGGGGTCAATATTCAATAATATCATTGTATCAGTACGAGTTCCGACCCACAAATCAGAATCTGCACCGTTCGAATCAACGCCCAAAAGTAAGATATTTTGTCTTTTAGGTCCGAATGGCATTGAAAATCCGGGGTCTTTGGAACTGTTACCCTTTGATAACTTAGTTAAAATATTTGATAAGAACGAATTTTCTCCTAATTTGTCATTTATGAAATCTCTATTATTTGACAGTAACAAAATTCCAAATATTGCGATAAAAAATACTATAGTCATAAAAGTCAGTATTTTTCTGAAAGAATTTGATTTTTTAACCTTGTAACTGGGGTATGAAGAAAATTGTTCATCGGCACTTCCCATTGTGTGCCTGCGTTTTTGGCTATATCTTGATATCTTTTTCTTATTATTTCTATCCTGCATATTTAACATATCTCAAACTTCTTTAATCCTATTATAAATCTATTTTATAATAAAATCACGTAATAGATATAGTATAAACTATGTATTTTAACATTACGAAATGTGTCTGATAATTTGGACTATTTGAAGCAGATTCTTCGCACTCCGTACAAAATTCTGACCGAATTGCCAATTATTTTGCTCAGGATGACTGTGCGTTTGTGTACCTGTCGGTTGGCATACTTGCCCAACAATAACCTTTGTGTGCCCAAAAAAGAGGCAAGCCGTTAAACTTACCTCTTTTGTTCTTTTTACAATCTAATTACTCTTGTAATTTTGTAAATTACATTCATCACCCCATAAGAACTTGGGATGAGATGCTAACTATTTAGATTGGTTCAATACATATCTTGCAGCATCAGTGATAGGTTCAACTGTACCATCGTGGAATACTACAGGGAAAATATCACCCATATCTGAAGCGTTGTTTCTTACGATACAATTACCAACTGATGATGCAACTGCACCTGATGCAGCAGAACATCTAACTTCTTTGTTAGGAAGTGTAGGACCGTTTACATCGATGAAACCACGGCATTTCGTAGCAAGAGCAGTTATATTGCCACCAGGTTCTAATGTACAAGAAGTTACATCGTCAAATGCAACAACTGAACCATCAGCCAATTGGTATGCTTTCATAGTTGTCTTTGCAACGACAGGCCCAGCGTTGATTGTGTATGCTGTTGTTGTTCCAGGAACTTTCATGGCTCCAGCAGTTGCAAAGTAAGTTGCACCTGTTAATGTACCGTTAATCAAAGCACACATAGAAGCAGTTGTATCAGGTTTTTCAGTTCCGCCTGTAGCACCGCAAGCTGCCGTCAAGGACGCATAGTCTAAGTCATATTGTGCGGTTGCCATTAATGCTGCTTGGTTCAAAGTTGACAATGTCTTTTTGTATTGAGATTTGAATTTTGCACTGTTAGTGTTTGAAATCAATGTAGGAATTGTCATTGCTGCAACTACACCAAT
>CAMAGQ010000033.1 GCA_945833895.1 uncultured bacterium | reverse complement strand
TGAATAAGAGGTAAACTATTCCATCCCTTTGTATAAGGAGGAAGTGCCCCCCTTCTGTTTTCGTTTACATAGTTTGAAAGTCTTTTATCTTCCGTAAGTAATCGAGATGTTATAATATTACCCTTTCAACCAAGACATACGTTTGGAATTCTTTTCCATTCTGCACTACTCATACATGCCAGATTTACTTTTCCAACTTTAATATAATTCATCGTCATTTTCCCTTTTTCTAAAGCCTAACAAAAACAATTAAAATTAACAAACCAATATTAGGATATATTTCGGATATCCTCAATTAAATAAAACCTTGTAAAAAAAAAAGAGTGAAATATTAATCATTTCACCCTTATTTATCAATGTATTATCTTTTGATTAGTGCAAGTATTTCAAACACAAGTACCCTGAACTTAATGCTAAAGAAATTAATGTAACCAACACACCATATTTCATAAATCTCAAGAACGAAATTTTATGACCTTTAGATGCGGCAGTTTCACTAACCAGGACGTTAGCGGCAGCACCGATAATAGTCAGGTTTCCGCCAAGACAAGCACCTAATGACAATGCCCACCATAGAGCGTGAACATTTCCAGTTATGGCGTTTTCATTTTCAGGGTTAATCAATTCTGAAATCAACGGAGCCATAGTTGCTGTGTATGGAATATTGTCGATTATACCTGATAGCAACCCTGAAGCCCACAAAATAATATATGTCGCAGCCTTTAAACTTCCGTGGGTCAAAACGATTAACTGGTCAGCAAGGAATTTAATACCGCCGTTTGCTTCAAATCCGCCGATAATAATGAATAGACCGACAAAGAAGAAAATGGTTAACCATTCAACATCTCTATAAATTTCTTTCGGTTTTTCAAATAATAATAAGAAAGCCGCACCTGCTACAGCAAATACGTACGCAGGAATATGAGTAACATCATGTGTTACAAAACCTGTGATTACAAGCAACAAAGTAATCACTGAACGAATCATAAGGTTTTTGTCTGTAATTGTTTGTGAGTTATCAAGGTTTGCAATATGCTCCATTTTTTCAGGAGTTGCCTTCAAGCCTTTTCTGAACAGGAATACAAGAGTTCCGATACAAACAAGGAATATTAAAACAACTATCGGAGTAAGTTCCTTAACAAAACTCATGAAACTCAAACCTGCTCTTGTACCGATAATAATGTTTGGCGGATCACCGATTAAAGTGGCAGTACCACCGATATTTGATGCTAAAACTTCCGTAATCAAGAACGGAATAGGGTCAGTATCAAATTCTTTTGCAATTACAAAAGTTATCGGCATCATAAGAACAACGGTTGTAACGTTATCCAAAAAAGCTGATGCTATTGCGGTAAATGCAGCAAGTGTAAATAGAACTGTTTTCGGATGTCCTTTTGTTGCTCTGAGTAAATTCAAAGCCATCCACTTAAACACACCGCTTCTGCTTGCGATATTCACGATAATCATCATACCGATTAGCAAAAATATTACTTGGAAATCCACGTATTCAAATACACCTTTGAGAATTTTTCCGTCAGGAGTTTCTCCGCCAAACGGGATTAATCCAAGCAACATCGTCAGTGCCGCACCTACTAAAGCGACTACCGATTTTTGAATTTTTTCGCTGGCAATGAACACATAAGCAATCAACAAGATTGCACCTGAAATAATCATGCCATGCGAGTGAATAAAATCTATCATCTTTATTTCTCCCTCTATACAAGGCTGATTATATCATGAACAAAAAAGATATCCTTCCCCGCGGAAGAATATCTTTACTATATTTTACGATAATATTTACTAAAATTTATGTTTAATTAAGGCGTAAATATCATTGAATACAATCAACACCATCAAAACAATAAGCAGCATGAAAAATACCGAACTTATTTTATTGATTGTTTCTTCTTCCAACGGCTTCCCTCTGAGTTGTTCTATCAACAAGAACATAAAATGTCCGCCGTCAAGTGCTGGAATCGGCAAGAAATTCACCAACGCCAAATCCAAAGATATCATTGCTGTCAAAAGCAAACCCGAGAAAAATCCGTTATTTTGGATAACATCACCGCCGATTTTTGTAATCGCAACGATTCCATGCATATCTTTCATCGGAATTTTACCCGTAAACAATTGCCACAAGCCGTAAACCAACATATAAGTTTGTTCCCACAAATACTTACAAGAACCTGTAATTGCCGTTTTAAAGTTTTTGGTAGGCATAAGAACGTCTTTTGATTCAATCATAATACCAATCATGCCCTTATCGTTTGCATAAACGGGTTTTAAATCAACATTTTTACCTTTTCTCATTACGGTAATATTTAACGGTCGTTTTGTATCGGAAATTGCCACCGCAATATCTTCAGCAGTAACCGTTCCGTCTGAAGTGTATGCGGTTTTATCTTTCAACAAATCTCTCAATTTTAACTGAGTTTCATTTAGTGAAATTTGTTTATCGTGATACAAAGTGTATCCTTTTAAAACCTCATCTTCAATAACCAAAGGTTTTTCGTCGGTTTTTGCAGGAAGTTTTATTACAACATTTTCTTTTATAATTTCATCAGCACTACCTAAACCTGAGTTAAGTTCAAAAATTTGCTTCAAGGTTTCATCTGATTTTTCTTTATCAATTTTCCCGTCAAACTGTTTACTGCTTTTTGCAAACAACGTCAGAGCGTAAGCGGATTTAATTTCAGAACCGTTAATTTTCAATACTCTGTCGCCCTTTTGCAGACCGCTTTGCCATACCAAAGCATCTTTCGGGGCACTGATTTGACCAATATAAACTTCACTCTGTCCTGAAGGTAATTTACCCCAAACACAAGCCGTTATCAGCACAAAGACAAAAGCGGTTATAATATTTGCGATAACACCTGCAGAAATTACAATCATTCTGTGCCATACAGGGTGATTGATAAATCTGTCTTTTGAATCCTCCGGCAAATTAGAATCTTTTTCATCGTCAGGAAACGAAACGTAACCGCCAAGCAAAAAGGCATGAACAACAAGTTCAACATCTCCAACCTGTTTGCTCCACAAAGTCGGCCCTATCGGAAGCCCGAACCCGAACTTTGAAACCTTCATTCCCAAAGCACGTGCTGCGAAAAAGTGTCCTGCCTCGTGTACAAGGACTAAGAAACTTAACAGCAGTATCATTATTATTAAAGCCATATAAAACCCTTCTGTATTCTAAACTATTTTTTGAATTGTTCTAAAAATCTTACATCATTATTAAAGAACAGTCTGATATCATCAATTGCATACTTGAGCATAGCAAGTCTTTCAACGCCCATACCAAATGCAAAACCTGAATAAACATCAGGATCAATACCGACACCTCGTAATACATTAGGGTCAACCATTCCTGCACCTAAGATTTCAAGCCAGCCTGTTCCAGAACAAGTTCTGCAGCCTTTTCCGCCGCACATAATACACTGGACATCAATTTCCGCAGACGGTTCCGTGAACGGGAAGAAACTACTTCTAAATCTTGTAGGTCTTACAGCTCCGAAATATATTCTGATAAATTCGTTCAATACACCCTTCAAATCACCAAATGTAATGTTTTTATCAACATACAAACCTTCAATCTGGTGGAAGAAATTATTTTTACGTGAATTTATGTTTTCATTTCTGTAAACTCTGCCCGGTGCAATAATTCTAATCGGAGGTTTTTGATTTTCCATTACGTGAACCTGAGCACCTGATGTTTGACTTCTTAATACAACATTTTTCGCTACATTTGTATAGAAAGTGTCCTGCATATCACGAGCAGGGTGGTCTTTTGGAACATTCAACATATCAAAATTGAAATATTCCGTTTCAACTTCAGGAGAGTTTTCGTTAGGAGCAACAGAAAAACCTAAATTTTGGAAAATTGAAACAATTTCATTTGTAGTTGAAGTCAACGGATGAACGCTTCCTCTCGGAATATACTGCCCCGGAAGTGTAATATCCAAACGCTCTTTTTCTAATTTTTTATTGAGTTCCTGCTCATAAAAAACTCTGAATTTTTCAGAAATTGCAGTTTCAAGCTGCTGTGTAATTTCGTTTGCTCTTGAACCCACAACCCTTTTATCTTCAGGTGAAAGATTTTTTAAACCCTTCTTTATTTCGTTAAATTCACCTTTTCTGCTTAAGTATTTGAATTTAATATCTTCCAAATCTTTTACAGTAACGGCTTTTTCGATATCTGCTGTGGCATTTGAATATATTTTTTCCAGTTGTTCTTTCATTTTTTATCCCTCTATACATTTAAAATTTCATTATATTTCTTTTCAAAACCTATAGTAGTTTTTGCACCATGTCCCGTAAAGACTTCGGTATCATCAGGAAGTGTAAATAATTTTTCCTTAACACTTTTAACTATATCATTAAAATTGCCTTCGGGTAAATCACATCTTCCAACACTGCCTTTGAATAACGTATCGCCCGAAAATAATTTATCACCGACAATATAACAAGTTCCGCCCTTTGTATGCCCCGGGGTTGAGATTGCTTTAATTTCAATGTCGCCAATCTTAAAGACATCACCCTCGTTGACAAAATTTTTGATACTTTTAATCTCGACAGGTTCAATACCCATAAACATTTCCATAAATTTAGGAGTTAACTCAATTTGCGACATGTCATCCGCTGAAACATAAGTTTCAACGCCAAAAACTTCATTGAACTTATCAACACCCAGAATATGGTCAAAATGTCCGTGAGTTAGCAAGATATATTTAAGGTTAACATTTGCAGATTTTACTGAGTCTATAAATTCCTGACGAGAAGAAGAGCAGTCAATAAGCACCGCATCACGTGTTTTCTCATCAATCACAAGATAATTGTTAGCATCTATAGGACCTTCAACAAAAACTTTTATTTCCATTATTTTCTAACAACCTCAAAAATATCCTTACAAATTGAAAATACATCTTTAGCATCCTTGAGTGCAAGCATGTTCGGACCGTCACAAAGTGCCTTGTCAGGGTCTGGATGAACTTCAAAGAATAAAACATTAGCACCGACCGCCATAGCAGCCTTTGCCAATACAGGTACAAATCTTCTGTCACCGCCTGAGCAAGAACCGTTAGCCCCCGGAAGTTGGACACTGTGAGTTGCATCAAAGACAACAGGGTAGCCGAATTCCTGCATAATAGGAATTCCTCTAAAGTCAGACACTAAATTGTTGTACCCGAATGATGAACCTCTGTCTGTCAACAAAATATTTGTATTTCCTGATTCCTCAACCTTTTTAACCAAACTGCCCATCTGTTCGGGTGCTAAAAATTGACCTTTCTTGATGTTTATAATTTTATTGGTTTTAGCCGCCTCTACAAGCAAATCTGTCTGCCTGCACAAAAACGCAGGTATTTGCAAAATGTCGGCAACCTTAGCAACTTCACCCGCCTGATCAGGAGTGTGAATATCCGTCACAACAGGCACATCAAACTTATCCTTGACAATTTGAAGCATCTCTAAGCCTTTTTTAAGCCCGGGACCTCTATAAGAAGTTATAGACGAACGGTTCGCCTTGTCAAAAGACGATTTGAATACAAAATTTATATCCAATTCTTTCGTAATCTGTTTTAAACCTTCAGCGGTTTCTTCTAAAATTTCTTGGCTTTCAATAGCACACGGACCGGCAAGAATCGTTAATTTATCCCCACCAATCTCAAAATCCCTTAATTTTATTCTCTTAATATTTTTCATAAGAAAATTATAAGTAAAATAAAACGAAAACACAAGTAAATAAAGTTATAGTTTCTATATAAATCTAAACAAAAAATTTTCGATTGACGATGACTGAAGGTATTTCGCAAGCAAAGTCGTTCAGGATTCTACTCAGAATGACGAAATCCGCCCCTACCCTCAGCCGTACAGCACGCAGTTTCACTCGGCTCACAGGTTAGCCGGTTCGGCTGTGCCCTTGGGAAAGGGAGAAAAGAGAACACTTCACACCCTCTCTCTTTGGAAGAGGGCAGAATTTCTTAATGAACGTTAGTAAATTTAGAAATTCGGGAGAGGGTTTCAAATAACATCACCCCATCCCTTCCCCACAAAAAATATGAAAAATCCCTAGGTAACTGGTAACTACATTTACCCCTTTGTCATAAGGGTTTGGATTTCTTCAATCAATTCGTTTACGCTACTATCGTCTTTAATTGATTTTGCGTTATTTGCGGCTTCCAAGGCTTGTTCGTATTTCTGCTCGTTAAAATACACCGCCGCTTTATTGTATTCAATCAAAAACTTTTCATCGTTAGATTTTGCGTACTGTGCCCCCTTAACAAGCAACGATAACGATTTCTCAAAATCACCCGCGTCAGCATAAGCAGAGGCAAGGTTTATGTACCCTGATGCAATTTGAGGATATTTCTGTATATAGCCTTGATACTCCGCAATTTTTTGCTGTACTCGCTCGTCCTCTTCTCCAATTATCAACGGAGCGTAATAAAACGTTTCACTTGACAAATTAGGCGTATTGGAAATCGTCGGCTCTATTCGATATAGCAATACCAAGGTGTTTAAATCCCTTCTTGACAGTTGTTGTGTCGTCAATGACGGGAAGTAGGTTTGGTCGTTATCCTTTTCGGAATACATCAAATCCATAGGGAAATTACTGTGCCCCATTATCCCCAGAGTGTGTCCGATTTCGTGCTGTGCGGTGTTGAAAATTTCAGATTCCGAAAACCTGTTATTTTTAGGGTTTGTCTTATAAAAAGTAAGATTCATACGTTTCAAAAGCCCTTTACCCTTAACATCCGGCTCTGTATATGCTACTGCGTAATTACAAATATTTCCGTTGCAAATATCTGAGGGAATATCTTTAAACCTTACAACAATATCAGCGTTTTGCTCATCTTTTGCCTGCGTAAATTTCACAAAATTAGTCTTTCTTGTCCAAACTTGCAACGCTTTATTTATATTACTTACATAATACGCAGGGACTTCATCAGGATTTACAAAGTAAACCCGCAAAGGGAAAGACCTTATATCCCAACGCAAAATATCGTTACCATAGACGGCATTATTTATGTAATTATTTTTAAATTCCGACAGCAATTTGAATTTTAACGCAATTGCTTTTGATTTTGCGGTTTTTGCAGCCTCATCTTGAGGTTCTGAGGTTGCAATTGTATATAGTTTTTTCTGTACGGAATATACGGGTTTTGCTTTTGACAACGCTAAAACATAAGTATATCTTATTAAACTGTCTTTTGGTGTTGCAAACAACGCACGTTCAAAATAAGGTAGAGATTGTTCAATATTGTTTGATTTATACAACTCTTTTGCCTTATTGAAATTATACATTGCCGAAAACGGAGATTTGTAAAACAAGGCAATCCCCAATACCAGAAATAGTATTGCTAACAAAATTTTACGCATTTAATTTCTCTTCCAATTCTTTTTCTAACTGTTGAGCAAGTGCTCTTGTATCACCTTTGAGTTTAAAATATTCTGCAAACTTCGCTGTAGTTTTAATATTGATACTTCGCCCGTTTTTGTCTTTGTGTTTAGCAACCAAGCCTTTTTCAACCAATTCCGCAACGTGTTCATAAGCCGCAGAACGCAATTTAACAAGTTCGGTTTGTCTTATCGGTTCTTTTAAAGCAATTACAAGCAAAGTTCTCAAAACTGCAGGTTTCAAATCAATCGGACAAATTTTTTCGACAATATCGCTGTAATCCTCTTTAACCTGAAGAATATAGCCGTTTTCATCATCAATTTCCAACGCTCCGTCACGAGAAGCATAATCCATTATGAGTTCAAGAATTGCCTCTTCAATTTCTTCGGCTTCACAGTCTAAATATACCGCAATTTCGTCAACCGTTAAGGCTTTCGCAGTCACAAAAAGAACTGCTTCTATTCTAGATTTCAACTGCTGAGTCTGCATCTTTCACTCCACCTTTTACTACGTACAAATCAGAATAAAATTCCTCTTGTTCAAGTTCATAATCAGTATCTCTGCTCAAGAATAACAACGCAAGATATGCACTAATCCTATCCATTCCAAGCATTGTAAGTTCGTTTAACTCTATTTTTTCCTGATGGTCAAATATTTGTTCCAAATTGTCTTTCAATTTCAAGACAGATTCTTCAATATATTCTTCGTGAGCCATAGAAACGATTTCATCAGGAGTTAAACGCGAATAGTTTCTCACGTGACGTTTTGCTCTTTCGTGAGCATTTTTCATTGACGCACGTTTTTCCAGTTTTTCGTAAAACTCCAACTGCTTAATCAAATCTTTCAACGTGACAACTCTGTTACGATTTAGACGAATACTTGTTCTTCTTTGCAAGGCTTCATCAAAACTTACGACATTGCTTGACGGAATAAATTCCGAATCGTCGTTGTATTCAAGAGGAAATCCGTCATCATCATATTCTGCAACAGCATCATCTTCATCCTGAAATTCTTCTAAAGTAACTCCCGCAAGAATATTTGACTGCAAACGACAAAGAACCGAAGCAAACAACAAGGTTCTGCTTGCCACTCGCAAATTCATTGTTTTTAATTCAATCATCCTTTGCAGATATTTTTCGGTAACATCAAGAATATCAATATTCCACGGGTCAATTTTACCTGATTTTGCCATATCAACAAGAATTCCAATACCGTCGTTAGCATCAAAATTTCCGCCCGTTCCGTATATTGAGGATTCAAGTTCTTCAAGGTTAATTGTATTGTTGTTATTGTTTGTCATATTCTCTTTTTCTCATTTTACTGAGTTACACCGGTAACTTTGGTTTTACCTTTTTCTTTTTGAGTAACACCGATTGTTCTCACTGCCGCTTCAATCATCGGACGTCTGTGGCTTACTACCAGAAATTGAGTATCTGCTGACTGCTTTTTAATCATGTCGGCAATTCGCTCAACGTTCATAGTATCTAAACTTGCATCAACCTCATCAAGTGCGTAGAATGGTGCCGGAAGATACTTCTGTATTGAAAATACCAGAGCAAGTGCCGTCAATGCTTTCTCTCCGCCTGAAAGTGCCCCAAGTTTATTGTTTGTGGTTTTATCACGTGGTTTTGCTTCAATTGTCATGCCGGCAGACAGCGGGTCTTGTTCGTTTTCCAAAATCAATCTGCCCTCACCCTCTGACAACTGGTGATAAATATCTTTGAAGTTTTCGTTTATTGCCGTAAAGGTTTTCATAAACGCTTCTTTTTTATCTTGCTCAAATCCGTTCATTTTGTCAAGGATTGATTGACGTTCGGTTGACAGGGTTGAAATTCTGTTATCAAGTTCCTGTTTTTTAGCCGCACGCTCTTCATAAGAAACAATCGCTCTCATGTTAACATCGCCCAGGTCTTTCATTCTCTTATCCAAACGCTGAATTTTTACGTTCAATTCATCGATAGAAATTGCAACAGGTTCAAGTTTTGCAACGTCTACCCCTGCGTTTTCAAGAATATCTTCAGCCTCTTTCAGTTGTGGTTCAAGTTCTTTTCTTCTTGTTTTGAAGGATTCAATCTGTTCTCTGATTTTTATTAAATCGGATTCTTTTACCTTGCTGTTTGTTTGAAGTTCAATTAATTTATCGTTAATTTCTTGTTTTTCTTTTAGTAATTCACCGATTTTTTCATCAATTACCGTAATTTTGACGGTTAAATCTTCAAACTGTTTTTCCAACTGAACAATTTCTTCTCTCATTGTAACTTTATCTTTTTCAAGATTTTCGTTATTTTTAATGATATTTTGAATATCTTGATTTTTTGTTTCAATAAGCTGCTCGTTGAACTTTATGTTGCTTTCGTGACTTTTCAATTCGTCTTTTGCAACCGAAAGTTTAGTATGAAGATTTCTTATATCACTTTCCAATCCTTGAGTTTTTTCTTTTAATTCTTTCAAATCCTTGTCGTTTAAAAGATTATCAAGTTCGGCAAGTTTATCTTGCAAAACTTGAATTTTATCGGACAAATCGACCCTTTTGATTTCAATCTTATCAAGTTCGGCACTCAAAAGGTCATATTTGGGCTCGTTTTCTGTTACGTAAGTTTGTTTTGTTTCAAGAATACTCTGGCTGTTCTCAAACTGTTTTGTCATGTTGGACAACTCAATTCGTGATTTTTCATACTCTGTAGAAGCACCCGAATGAGCCATTCTGATTTGTTCTAACTTTGTTTCAAGTTCTTTTTTCTCTTTTACCGCCTGGGAATGTTTTTCTTGCAGTTGATTAAGTTTTTTCTTTGCGTTTTCAATTTCTTTATCGTCATTTTGCCCGAAACCGAAAGTTGATTTCCTGATGTAACCGCCTGTAATTGCCGCCGATTTTTCGTACAACTTACCGTCAAGAGTAACCATTCTGTATTTCCCGATAAGCCCCTCGGCAACTTCTGCATCTTCAACAATCAAGGTATCGGCAACCGCATAGAAAAATACATCCAAATACATATCATCAAAGTCAACAAGATTGATTGCAAAATCTATAACTCCGCTATTTTTCGGTAATTGCAATCTTGTCGGAGCCTTTTTCATTTTGTTTAACGGCAAGAAAGTCGCTCTGCCTGCTCTTGATGATTTCAACAATTCCATTGCAACATTTGCGGTATGAGTATCATCAACAACAATATTTGCCAATCTCCCGCCAAACGCAATATCAAGGGCTGTAGAATACTCTTCATCAACCTTACCCAAATTCATTAACGGTCCATGAACACCGCTTAAACCTGAATTCATAACAGTATTCAAAGGAATTGCCGCACCGACTGAAGAATTTGCTTTTCTTGAGGCTTCCATTTCGGATAATTTACGAAAGGCTGCACGCTCTTCATATTCGTAATCATCAATTGCTGTTTTTACGTCATCCAACTGCTGCAATGTTTTAGCCTGAATTGATTTCAATTCGTCCAATTCGCTTTTCAAATCTTTAACCTGCAATTCTTTTAATGATTTATCATCATCAAATGTCAATTTTGCACTCTGAGCCTTTTCGATAAACTCTTTTGCTTCGGTTAAATTTTCTTTTAAACTTTTTAATTCAACTTCTTTTTGCAATGATTGTTTTAATAGTTCGTTGTCTTTGTCTTTCAAGGAATCCAAATCTTTTGAGGTTGTATTTCTTTCCTGAATATACTTATCGGCACTGCTGCTTAAGCCCGAGATTTCTTGGATTTTTTTGTTTAATTCTTCTTTTTTCTCTACTATTTGACCTTCAATAATACCAATCTTGTCATTTGAAAGTTTAATATTAAGTTTTTCGCCTTCAATTTTCTTTTGATAAGACTGAATGCCGTTTTTAGCGTTCTCAATCGACTGCAAACCCTGCTGAATTTGTTTATCGGAATAGTCAATGGCATTCTTTTTAATCTGTATTCTTGCCGACAAATCACTTTGAGCATCTTTGAGTTTGTTCCGTTCTTCTTCACCCTGCTCTTTTAGTTTGCCGTCAAGTTCTTTGTATTTTTCGGTTACGAGTTTAATTTTCTCATCAAGGTCTTTTTTGTTAAATTCTTCTTCTTTTAACTGTTTATTCGCCTGTAAAATGTTATTATGTGCGATTTCAAGGTTACGTTTCAAATCAAAGAATTTAACCTTGTTGATTTGAGATTCAAGTCCGTTTTTCTCTTCTTGAAGTGCTTTATATTTAAGGGCAACTTCACGTTCTTCTTTTAACTGTTCAAGAGTTTTTTCAACTTCGCTCAAGATAAGCGATGCCGCCTGAACTCTTTGTTCAACGGTTTTCAGTTCATTTGTTGCCTGATCTATACGCCTGTCAAAATCAGCAACTCCCGCGATTTCATCAATAATACCGCGTCTGACTTTCGGTGAACTCATAACGATACTGGTCACGTCACCCTGCATCATTACGTTGTAACTGTTCGGGGTAATATTGTATCTTTCAAGGATTGAACGGATATTTGTTAAAGTATCGGTTTTATCGTTCAAATAATATGTACTCGCAAACCCTTGCTTGGTCTTTCTGATACTTCTTGTTACAGATAATTCGTTATCTCCGTCAACTCCACCAAATGTAACTTTTACGGTTGCTTCGTTTCTATTGTTGAAAGTTGTTATAAAATCTGACAAATTCTCAATACGCAAAGCACTTCCGGTTCTTAAGCCAAGTGCAAACATAATACTATCAATAATATTACTTTTACCTGAGCCGTTCGGGCCTGAAACCGTAGTAAAACCACCGAGCAGCGGAATTGTTGCTTTGTTGGCAAATGATTTAAAATTATCTATTTCCAGTTGTTTTATGTACATAAATTTCCCTGAGTATAATGTCTATTCTTCCATTATTACAGAGATATTTAAGTCATGTCAAAAGTATTTAGGATTTTTTACAATTATGACTAATTTTCTTCAACTTTTTGATATTCTTTTGCGAAACTAGGGTTGACAGAAAGCCACTTGAATGCCTGTTCTTCTACTTCAGGAATATCAATTACGAAAGTTCCGCCGTAACGTCCTCTTGAAAATACAAGATAACCCTCTTTTGCAAGATTTTGAAAAGCCGTTCTGATTGTATTAGGGCTTAAGTTTAAATCTTTTGCAAGTGCTGCAATTGACGGAAGTTTTTCGCCGATTTCATAGTTTTCCGCAATGAGTTTTTTGATATAATTCTGAGTTTTTTCATAATGATAAAATGCCGCATCTTTCGCCGGTGCAAAGATTTTATCCTCGGGTCTTTTCGGAGAATTTGCACTTCCAGGAAGTTTTATGACGGTCGTTCCGTAAGTTCCTCTTCTTGTTTGAAGATAACCCTTATTAACTAATATTTGCAACGCATCATGGACAGTCTTTAAACTAACTTTTAATCTTTCCGACAACTCGTGATGCGACGGAATTTTGTCACCCGGTTTTAATTCTTTTGCAATAATATTTTCCAAATCTTTCGCTGTCATATCGACAAGAGTTTCGGTATTGGAGGTTTTGACAGTTTTCGGACAGTCAAAATCAAGCGATAATACAACCCAGCCGTTATCTCTTGCGTTTTTAAATCTTCTTTTTAAAATATTTTCCGCAACCAAAGCATCTATTGCAAATCTTGTCGTATTGTTTGAATATCCGATAATCGTTGCAATAGTTCTTGATGAAGGTAAAAACGCTCCGACTTTAAAACCGTCGTTAATAATATATCTTTTAATCTCCGCAATCGCCATATCACGTTTAGAAGTCAATTTGCGAATACTTGCAGGCTGTGTATAATCCTTAATCATCGTTCCTATGCACTGCTTTGATTCAACAAAACCTAAATCCTCAAGGTGTCTTATGGCATGCTGCACCGTTCCGATACTTACGCCTAGCAAATACGCAAATTCCGCCTTTGAAGGTAACACATCAGAAACCTTGAATTTACCCGAAGATAATTCCTTTTTAACAATTGAAGCAAGCCAGCCTGCAATTATTAGAGATTTTGATTCGTCACTGTTCTTTAAATCAGGAAGAGAATTTTTAAACTCGTCTATACTGATTTTGTTTAAATTTGATTTTCTTGTAAGAATATATTTTTTTTCGTCTGTCATTTTTCACCTACTAATTAATTTAATGATACACTATTTATAAAAAAACATCAAGAATAATTTTGTTAGTTTTTGTAGTTTTATTAAGCGGATTTATTTGACTAAAATATATGTTGGAATAATACTGTTATTATGGCTTTTCAAAAATATATTGCATTGGTTGATTGCGACTCGTTTTTTGTTTCATGCGAACAGAAAAGAAATCCCGAATTGAAAGGAAAACCTGTTTGCGTGCTTTCAAATAATGACGGTTGTGTGGTTTCACGCTCAAAAGAAGCAAAGAAAATGGGTGTAAAAATGGGCGAGCCGTACTTTATGGCAAAAAAAGACCACCCAAAATGTATTTATATTACAGGAAACCACGAATATTACTCGGAAGTTTCAAAAGAAGTCATAAAAGTTTTGAAAGATTTTAGCCCTTATGTTCAGGTGTATTCTATTGATGAAGCCTTTGTTGATTTTACAGGACTTACCAAACTTTATAAAAAAAATTACTACACACTCGGGGTTTTACTGAGAGAAAAAATATTAAAAGAAGTTGATATTCCTGTATCTATCGGAGTAAGTTCAACAAAAACTCTTGCAAAATTAGCCTCTGACAAAGCAAAAAATATAAACTCGGGAATTTGCCTAATCGGTAAGAGAAAAATTCCGCAAGTAT
>CAMAGQ010000032.1 GCA_945833895.1 uncultured bacterium | reverse complement strand
ACGGTGTTGATAACATGATTTATATGACTTCCACATCACAAAACGGAACATATATATTGACTATATATTTTGATATCGGAACTGACCCTGATATCTCTGTTGTTAACGTACAGAATGAATTGCAGTTGGTTACTCCACGTTTGCCGGAAGAGGTTCGGCGATACGGTCTGTCTGTAAAAAAATCAACGGGCGGACCGGGGTTATTGATGATTTCTGTAAATTCTCCACATAACACTTACGATAACCTTTTTATTGCAAATTATGCCGATATTTTTATCAAAGATGAAATTGCCAGAATTAAAGGTGTCGGTACAGTAAACGTATTCGGTTCATCTTCTTATGCAATGAGAATATGGCTTGATGCTGATAAAATGGCGAATTACGGACTGTCAACGTCAGAGATAACAAACGCAATTCAGGCTCAAAATATTCAAACTCCTGCGGGTGACTTAGGTGTCGAACCTATGGAGAATAAACAGTTAATCAAACTTACAATGCGTACAAAAGGTAGGCTGAAAACGGCTGAGGAATTTGAAGATATTGTTGTAAAATCCTTGCCTAACGGTGCTCAAATTAGGCTGAAAGATGTTGCAAGAGTTGATTTGGGTGCTGAAAGTTATTCGTATTTCTCAAGAATAAGCGGAAAAAATTCTGCAATTATTACCGTTTCTCAAATGCCTGAAGCGAACGCAATTCAATTATCAAATAAAATCAGAGCGAAATTGAAGGAATTGAGTAAAACTTTCCCGAAAGATATTGAGTATAAAGTTCAACACGATGAAACAGAGTTTGTACGTGAATCTATTCACGAAGTTGTTATGGCGGTTGTTCTTGCTGTATTGCTTGTTTCGATTGTTACATACCTGTTCCTCGGAACGGCTCGTGCTGCATTCATTCCGTTTGCGGCAATTCCTGTTTCCCTAATCGGTGTGTTTATCTTTATGAATATCTTCGGTTTTTCAATAAATTTGCTTATCCTGTTCGGACTGGTGCTTGCCGTCGGGCTGGTTGTTGATGATGCTATTGTTGTACTTGAAAATACCCAGCGGCATATTCAGGACGGACTTCCACCAAAAGAAGCAACCGAAAAAACAATGAAAGAAGTTTTAGGTGCGGTTGTTGCAACTTCACTTGTATTGATGGCGGTATTTGTTCCTGTATCGTTTATGGGTGGTATTACAGGGCGTATGTTTAGGCAGTTTGCACTTTGTATCGCTTCTTCAATCGGTTTGTCAACTCTTGTTGCTCTTACTCTTGCACCTGCTTTATGTTCAATGATATTGAAAAATGACACGGGAAAAGCGGATTTCAAATTTATACAAGATTTTGATGATTGGTTCAATAAAGTTCGTGACAAATACATTGAGGGAACAAGTTTCTTCATTAATTCTTGGAAAGCGACACTGTCAGTATTGGGCATAATAATTGTGTTAACAGGATTTATGTTTGTGATTATTCCGGGCGGATTTTTGCCTGATGAAGACAGGGGTGCTATTTTTACCCAGATTCAATTACCTGAGGGTTCGTCGGCATCAAGGACTGACGAAGTTGCAAAAGGGATTGAATCCAAACTTAAAAATATTCCGGGAATTAGTAATATAATTTCCTTAATCGGTTTTGACGGTGAAAACACGGCGTTTTTCGTATCCCAGTTAGAACCTTGGTCTGAAAGAAAATCAAAAGAAAAATCACTGAACAGTATTATGAATAATATCAATGCACAAGTTGCACATATTCCTGATGCGACTGTTGCGACATTCACTCCGCCTGCAATTTCAGGTTTGGGTACGTTTGGCGGTTTTGAGTACCAATTGTTGGATAAGGGTGACAGATCGGCTTCTGATTTTTATAACGAGGGTGTTAAATTCATGTCAAAAGCAAGAGAAAATCCTGATTTTACTATGATTTACAGTTCATTCACCGCAAATCTTCCTCAATTGTTAATTGATGTCGATGTTGATAAGGCAATGGCTCAAAATGTTGAGGTTACTGAGGTTTATAACGCAATCGCATCGTATTATGCGAAAACTTACGTTAACGACTTTAATAAATACGGACGTGTTTATCGTGTGTATTTGCAGGCAGATGCTCCATTCAGGGAAAAACTTTCTGACTTGAACAAAATATATGTAAAAAATAATTACGGTAAAATGGTTCCGCTAACTGCGGTTATAAAATCATCAAATATCGTTGGACCTTATACAAGAACAAGATTTAACATGTATCCTGCGATTACAATAAACGGAAGTGCTCGTCAGGGTATAAGTTCAGGTAAATCTATGCAAATGATGGAAGATTTATCTGCAAAAGTTCTGCCTGAGGATATGGGATTTTCTTGGTCGGGTTCATCTTTGCAGGAAAAACAATCAAGCGGACAGATTTTGCCTATTTTGGTAATGTCACTGGTATTCATATTCTTATTCCTTGTCGGATTGTATGAAAGTTGGTTCTTGCCTGTCAGTGTATTACTGGTTACTCCTGTTTCGCTGGTAGGAGCATTATTGTTCCAATACGTTGCAGGCTACTCAATGGATTTGTATTCTCAAATCGGTTTGGTTATGTTAATCGGCTTGAGTACAAAGCAGGCAATTTTGATTGTTGAATTTGCTAAAGATGCTCACGAAGCGGGTATGTCGATTAGAGAAGCCGCAATGCAAGCCGCAAGGTTGAGGTTCAGAGCGGTAATGATGACAAATATTGCATTCATTCTAGGGTTGTTGCCGTTGGTATTTGCTCAAGGTGCAGGTGCTGCGTCAAGACACTCTGTCGGTATGACCGTATTTGGCGGAATGATTGCGGTTGCTTTTGCCGGAACATTCCTTGTTCCTGCCTTCTATGTAATGATAGAAGAACTTAAAGTTTATTTATCACACAAAATAAATGAATTGAAAGAAAGAAAAAAAGATGTTTAAAAAGTTACTATTACTATTCATAATAATACTGGCATTTTCACCGATTGCTTCGGCTAAAAAACTTGGGAATGACATAAATTCGGACGAATTCCCGCAAGGCGAAAAGGTTCTTCCCGAAATTACGGTTAATCCTGATTATGTTATCGCGGGTTCTGTTGAAAAAAGTATTGACATGACACTTGATAATTGTCTTAAACTTGCACTTGGCAACAACCCGCAAATAAGTGCAGCTTTTCAGGATATTCTTGCCTCTGATGCCAGAATTAAACAGGTTTGGTCAAATTTTTTTCCGACAATATCCTGGCAGACAAGTTATACAAGGTTAAGACAATTGCAGTTGTCTGATGCGTTGGGTGAAAGTTTGGAATTTAACTATTACTTGCTTGGTCAGGTTTCCTTGAAGCAAATGCTTTACGATTTTGGGGTGACTCAAAATCAGGCAACAATCAGACGACTTGATTATGAAGCATACAAAAAGACTTTTGAATCAATCGTTAATGATGTAATTTATCAGACAAAAGATGCGTATTATAATGTTTTATATGCTTATGAGAATAAGCGTGTAGCCCTTGATACGGTTGAAAAATATCAATTGTTTTACAATCAGGCTAAAGCCTTTTATGAAGCGGGTGAAAATCCGAAAGTCGATGTTACCATTGCCGAAACAAACCTGAGTAATGCGAAATTGAAATTAATTCAGGCTGACAATGCCGTAAATCTTGCGATTGCAAAATTAAATAACGTAATGGGAGTCCCTTATATTGAAAAATATGATATTCTTGACAGATTACAATATAAGCCGATAAATATGACCTTTGAGCAGGCAATTGATACGGCAAGGGAATCCCGTCCTGAATTGAAATTAGCGGAAATCAGGGTTGAAGGCACTCACCAAACCGTAAATTTAACAAAAAAATCGTTTTTGCCGACTATTACATTTGAAGGTCAATACCAACGAGGCGGTAAGTCTTGGAATTCCAATTACGGTTTCAATATCGGCGGATATTTGACATTTCCGACAGTTAACGCAATGTTGATACGAAACGAAATTAAGGAAGCAAAATATCTTTACGACAGAGAACTTGCTAATGCGAAAAATACCCAGAATGCGATTTACTTAGAAATCCAAAACGCTTACCTTAAACTGGATGAAAAACGCAACAAATTGCCGGTGGCTATTTTGAACGTTAAGCAGTCTAAAGAAAATTACGAGTTGTCATACGGTCGTTATCGCGTCGGAGAAGCCTCTCCTACAGAGTTGAAAGATGCCGAAAATACTTATGAACAGGCTCAACTTACCTACTATACCGCTCTTTATGAGTATAATTCCGCAAAAGCAGAACTAGAAAAATCTATCGGAAAAAATATTTCTGAGGATGAAATTGTTGAACTTGAAAAATAATCATCTTTACATTTCTTCATATTACACAAATAAAAAGGCAATTTTTTGAAGATTAAATACTTTATATATATGTAAGACATAAATAAGAGAGAGTAAAAATGATTGCAGCTTCAGGACAAAAATTTGGTTCAGTAACAAAGAGAAAAGGTCGTAAGGCTACTCTTCCAACTGATGTAAATTATTTGAAAATTAGAGATAAAAGAATGAGATTTAATAACTCACAGGACCCGATATATTTCGTGTTTGATTGTATCGAAAACCGTCCGATGAGCGTACTTGCTAAAGAATTTGTTAAAGATTCATTTTTTGAAGCAGTAAATTTCGTATCAAAAGTTGTTGTAAATCAATAGGAAAAACAGGAAAGAAATAATTAAGGAAAAAGGATAGGATAACACAAAACGGTCAGCAAAGTGACCGTTTTTTTATTTGTGTAGAATATTAGAATAAAATTGTTTGCGGATAAATTTCTTCGACGTATCCTGCCCATTCCCCAACAGGGAAGAAACCAATCGCGAATTCGACTTCATTATCGCCTAATTGCTGCAGTCCCGGAACTTCAATCGGAGGCCCTGCAGGAGTGGTTCTTGCGGAGTTTTTCGGGTTTGAAATAACTCCGGTACTTCTGAGTAAGGTAAGGGCAAGATGATTTTCAAAGACTTCATACTCGTTGATGCCCTTTGTAATCACACCCAAACCGTTTGACCACGCAAATCTTTGGAACGGAGCAGTGTTTGTTTTTGCTTCGTAACCTTTTTCGGTCGGCAGATTTTTTCTTATGTCGTAATCAGGGTCAAATTTTCTTGTGATAAGCAAATTCATATCCTCTGATTTAACTTCTTTAACTTTGTTCGGGAAGTTAAATCTTACCTGCCAGCGTTTATTAGATGCCAAGTTCAGCCATTTAATTCTGAAACGCAGTAATTTAGACCTTTTATAAAGTGAAACATCAACGGTAAAGAAACTTGTCATTACTCGCAATGTTGAACGCAAAGGACCTTCTTCAAGCACTTTAGACGAAATAATTTTAGCAATTTCATCATTATCGTTTTTGTCAGGTCCAAAGTTATAACTGTCGCCGTTATCTTTACAACGGACAAATTCGATAAAATTCTCGTAACGTTTCGCTTTATCGTAAAGTACAAACTGCCCGCCTTCAATACTTAGATTTACGTAGGTGTTAAACAGTGAAGATTGGCGAACTATCAAATCAGAAGGCTTGCCGTCAGCGTTAAACTCTTTTAACAGTGTGTAAATGGTTGTATAATCTTCCGTAATCGGCACTCTGTTTGTATCGTAAAGAATTTCACGCGGGAAACCTTTCTTTTTATCAATAATTTGAGAGTTTTCTTCAATTTTTGTGCGTTTAACCTCTAAAATCTTGTACTTGTCAGCGTATTTAAAAGACATTGTTAAGTTTTCAGGCTGCGAAAGACTTATTTCATTGATTATAGTTTCTGCAATTTGTAAAACCTTGTTATATCTGACAATATTTTCTTCATGCACCATATCTGTAGAACATCCGCAAATGCTGTCGTGTGCTTGGTTTTGCAGTAATAACCTGTATGCGTAATCAATCACGGTATCGTAATTCCCGCCGAAGTTATACTGTAATTTATCAGCCAAATCCAGTTTGTAAGAACATTCCGTATTAAGTTTTTTGAGTTTATTTCTGGATGAGTAAACCCCCGGAAGTACAAATGTTTTGGAATTATCACGTAATTCGCCGTCATATCTGTCTTTGAATTTAACCTTGTCAAAGTATTCAAACAACGAACCTACTTTGATTTCGTAATCTTCTAAAAGTTCGTTAACAGATTCAATCTGATACATAATATCGTTAGGTATATCAAGATGATCACCGCCAATCGGTAATAACAATACATCCTCTGATTTTTCGTTGATTAAATCAAGGTTATGTTTCAACAATTCCGCTTTTTCTTCGATAGTTTTGTTTGAAGAGAAAATATCCATAAAGTAGCCACGAACTAAATTAACAGTATCAATTCCGCCGAATTTAAAGTTAGCGGGAATATTATCTCCGCAGCCACGCCATACAACGGCCTTATTTATGTTGTATTCCTTTAAAATCTCAGGAATATTTTTGCTATGTCCGAAGGTATCTGCAAGGTATGCAATATAATCTTTACATCCAAAACTTTTTGCTATTTGCATGCCTATTTCAAGGTTTTTTCTAAAGCAAATCCCGTCTGTCAAAAATTCGTCAACAAGACAATAAAAAGGACCTATGTATAACCTTTTATCAGCAATTAACATCCTGATTAGAACTTCTCTTTCAGGTCTTAACTCAAGGTAATCCTGCAATGCAGCAACCTGACCGTCAAAATAAAATGACGGGATTACATGTTCTTCAAGCATGTCAAGAATATGGTCAAAAACTTTCAGCAGTCTTAGCCTGAAAACTTCATATTCCCTGTACCATTCCCTATCCCAATGCGTGTGAAAATAGGCGATAACCTCTTTTTTATTACTCTTCTTATTAAACATAATTTTATAATAGCACTATTGTCAAAAATTTACCACTTTGTAATATTGCACGATTGAATAATGAAATAAATCTTGAAAGAAAGTAGCATTAACATTGAGAAGAGGGTTTATTATGAAATTATTATTATCAGGTTTACTTATATTAAGTATTGTAATTACGGGAAGCAGAGTTCTTGCATCAGGGAAATTAACAGTTCACAAGTACATTGCCTCAAACATGGGCGGGCAAAATTACAGTGATGACAGCAGCGAAATGTATTCAAGCGAACTAAACAGGGTAGAACTTCATTTGTATCATAAAATTTACCCTAATCAAACACTTCCAAATCGTTTGGGGCGAATAGAAAGAACGGTTTTTCACCAAACTTATCCGAATTTAACTTACACGGAAAGGGTTAACAATATTCTTTCGTGCTATCAGGATGTTTACAATACGAAAAATTTTGTATCAAATTATTACAGCCCGAATTTGTTCAGACGTCTGTACAGCAGATATAACGGTTATCCTACAGGTTGGACTCCTGCGATTTCTCCGTCAATACTTCACAATAACGGGTATTTGAACGGATATAACAGCATGCACTACGGAAACAGGGGTTACAGATACAATAACGTTATGGCTCCAATGGTCGGTGCCGGTGTAAGAATATTAGATTAATGTAAATATTTTATAAAGGTTTAATAAAGTTTCTATTTTGATGATACTATATATATTGTAAAGATAGTAGGGAGAAGTTACAATATGTGTGGTATTGTCGGATATGTAGGCAAAAAGCCTGTTTTAGATATATTATTGGACGGATTGGAACAGTTAGAGTATAGAGGTTATGACTCTTCAGGTGTTGCAATCAAGTGTCCTGATGCAATAAAGGTTTACAAAGCGGAGGGTAAATTAAGCAATCTTAGAGAAGAATTGGCTCCGCATGCTTATGAACTTGCGAAATCAACAATGGGTATAGGTCATATTCGTTGGGCAACTCATGGTGCTCCGACTGTTATTAACGCTCACCCGCACACTTGTAACTGCGGAAATTTGGTAATCGTTCATAACGGTATTATCGAAAACTACAAAGAGTTAAAAGAAGAACTTGAAGCAAAAGGTTGCGTTTTTAAATCTCAAACCGATACTGAAACAATTGCACACCTTATTGCAAATATTTACGGCGAAGTTAAAGACTTAACCAAAGCGGTTCAACTTGCTACAAAACGTATTCAAGGTGCTTATGCGTTATGTATTATGCACAACGATGAAAAAGATAAGTTGGTTGTGACAAAACGTAATGCTCCTCTTGTTATCGGTGTCGGAGAACACGAATTTTATGTAGCATCTGATGTTCCTGCGATTATCAAGCACACAAAACGTGCAATCTATCTTACAGACAATCAGGTTGCTGTCTTAACTCCTGAAACAATGGTTCTGCAAGATGAAAACGGGAAGGAACTTACACCAAAAGTTGAAATTCTTCCTTGGGAACCTGTTGCGTTAAGCAAAATGGGTTATAAGCACTTTATGCTTAAAGAAATTCATGAACAACCTGACGTAATCAGAAATATCTTGGTCGGGAAATTGCATACGTCAAATTCTCCGATTATATTGGATGAAGTTAAAGTAAATAAAGAAACTTTGAAAAATCTGAACAGAATTCAGGTCATTGCTTGCGGAACGTCGCTTCATGCTGCAATGATTGGTAAGTATATTATAGAAGATTTCTGCGGTATTCCGGTGGATGTGGAGGCATCAAGTGAATACATTTACAGAAAAACCGTAACAGATGAACATACGCTTGTTATCGGCGTTTCTCAATCAGGTGAAACTGCTGATACATTAACTGCTATTAAACAGTCAAAGGCTCGCGGTTCTCATATTTTGATTATTACAAACCGTCCTGATAGTGCTATGGCACGTGAGGCAGACAGTTTAATCCCGGTTAGTGCAGGTATTGAGGTTTCTGTTGCCGCTACAAAATCATACATTGCTCAGTTAACTTCGTTCTATCTGCTTGCTCTGTATATGGCTGAGATTAAATCGTCCATGCCGGCAGATAAATTAACCGAATTAAAATCAGGGCTGTTGACTTTACCGCAAAAAATTGAACAAATTCTTGCACATAAAGAAAATATTCAAAAATGTGCCAGAAAATATTCATCAACAAGAGATTTTATTTATATAGCAAGAGGAATAAATTATCCTACCGCACTTGAAGGTGCTTTGAAACTTAAAGAAATCAGTTATATTAACGCAACAGGTTATCCTGCGGGTGAATTAAAACATGGGCCTATCGCAATGCTTGATGAAACCATGCCTGTATTATCAATTTTGATGAAGGGTTCTGTTTATGAAAAACTTCTTTCAAACAGTGAAGAAGCAAAGGCTCGTAATGCACGTATGATTGCGTTAACAAATTCTGATGATGAAAAACTTGACGATTTGTTTGACTATATTATAAGAGTTCCTGAAATCGAAGAGTTGCTATCTCCGATTATCGCAATGATTCCTTTGCAGTTGATGGCATACTACATTGCGGAATTTCTTGGAAAAGATGTCGACCAGCCTAGAAACTTAGCAAAATCTGTTACTGTTGAGTAATTTTATGGAGCAATTGTATGCAAGACCAACAAATTATATCGGAAACAGTTACTATAGATAAGCCTGAAATCATTGATACACAGTCGATTGAAACTGTGTTAAAGTCAAACTTTGGCGAACCGTTACGCTGGTCGATTGTTGAAGTTGGTTTAAATACGCTTAAAATTTGTATTACGTACGAAAACTAGTATAAGTTTAATTCTTTAATAATTCAAAAATAAACAGTCTTTCCGCACTTGGAAAGGCTGTTTACAGTATGTAAAAGTGTGTTATTTTGTTTCAATGTATTCAATATTTGGTGAATAATTTGATTCGGATTTAGTCATGCTGATATTGTTGACGATATTTGCACGTTTTTTGCGGAACAGCATGTCAACAAACGCCTCTAATCTTGTAACAAAACCTGCTTCACCTGTCTGCTCATCTATTGTAAGGTTAAGTAGCGGCTTGTTGAACTGTTTAGCACGTCTTGTAATACGTTCAACCATCAGTGAATCAGGACCGCAACCAAATGCAGTAATTGTGATTATACCGTCAATTTTGTTGTCTTTTAAGAAGTGTCCTGCAGTTCCTGTCATTTCGTCTTCGTTAGCCCAGTATTTGTCGTTACCAAGGCTTGTAATACCTTCGCATAACTGTTCGTCAGATAATTGCAGTGTCGTACTTACTTTGACATCCATTTTTTCTAACTTGTCAAATATTTTCATACAAACACGTTCATCATAAATGTTGTAGCCGTGTCCGACAAGTGCGACAGAAATCGGATATTCTTTGTTTTTGCCTGAGATTACAACCTTACCTTGTAATGCGTAACTCAAAGCCTTTGAGTACGGCATTCCTGATTTAGACATTACGTGGAAGTTGTTGTAGCATCTCCAGCCTGCTTTAGAAGCTTTTCTGATTTGCTCTTTGTCGGTAATTCCGAAAGGTTTAACCGCTTCTGCCAAAAACTCGTACAAACCTTGATGTTTTTCTGACTTATCAAGAGTTGCTTCAATCATTGTGAAAGGTTGTTTTACAACGTTTCTGACTAAATCCGGCAACCCTCTGATTTTAGAGCAGTTATAAATTTTATTATCAATAGATTGAAGTGACGGCACAAATATTTTATCAACACCTTTACTTAAAAGGTTCAAAATGTGTCCGATATAAACCTTTATCGGCAGGCAGGTTTCTGTAACAACAAGTCCTGCACCTTCGGACATAGTCTGTTTTGTCGTAATATCGGAAAGTACAATTTTTATACCTAAATCGTTAAAAAATCCGTAATAAAACGGATAATTGTTGTAAAAGGACATTGCTCTGGGTATTCCGATAACTTTTTCTTCACTGTTCATTTGTGCCATGTTTTTATCCCTAACTAAATATTACTATATATATAATAACTCAAAAAAATAAAATTTGTTAGTGAAATTTTATTAATTACACAGCCTACCCTTTCTGAAGGTAGGGGTGAGGGTTCAGCCTTCGTTATTCTGCGCAAAATATCTTGGAAGTAGTCGGAAATTTATACGAAGTACGAAGAATCCCAAGCAAGACTTGTCAAGGATTCTTCGGGCAACAGAATGATGGGGTAAATATTATCACCCCATCCTGTTCCTTCCCCGTCCAGGGAAGGAAACTCAAACCCTCTCCCGAATTTCTAAATTCACTCCGTTCATTAAAAAATTCTGCCCTCTCCCGAAGTGGGAGGGTAACTTGCATTTTTCCCGCTTTCAATGGGATGGTAAAAAGTTTTTATTAATATTTCTTAATATTTGTCTTAAATTTAGCAATTAATTCAAACAAAAATACTTTATATGTATATAAGGAATATTTAGGATAATAATTCTTACAGGAATAGGATAACACAAATCAATAGGGAGGACTGCCTGATGGGTATTGGTGCAGAAGACTACATAGACAAGATGTTAGTACAAAAGTATCAAGAAGAAAAAGTTGACAACCACGAAAATGCAACATCAATGGTTACACCGGATGAAATGTATTCAGCGATGAACGATTACGCTTCAACTCTAAAAAATATAATGGAATTGAGGCAACGGTTAAATATTGCGTGTTACGCAATTAATGCAAGGACTGCCCGTTATCAAAAATCAATGGGGCAGCGATAAAAAGTTTATGTTGAATTGTGTCTGCTTTTAATTTAAGTTAAAAGCAGAGTACAAGGAGACAAACAATGGGAAAAATTATCCTGGCCTCTTCATCTCCCAGAAGAGCAAATATTCTAAAAACACTAAAATTGGATTATGAAATCATACCGTCTTCGTATGCAGAACCGCATGACCGGACGGTTTTTTCTTATGATTTTGTTGAATCTCTTGCCTATAATAAGGCACTTTATGTTGCAAGAGAGTTTAAATGCAAAGATTATCAGGTAATCGGTGCTGATACAATTGTTGTTGTAGACAATAAAATTCTGGGCAAACCTCACGACTACGCTCAAGCACAAGAAATGTTGAAGTCATTATCAGGCAGAACTCATTTTGTTGTAACTTCGGTCGCCGTTTTCAATACCCTTGATATGAGTTACAAGGTTAAATCAACGACAACTTACGTCACATTTAATGCTCTGACTGATAATCAGATAAACTTCTATATTGATAATTTCAAACCTTATGATAAAGCAGGTTCGTACGGTATTCAAGAACTGCCTGAAGGGTACATCAAAGAGGTGAACGGCAGTTTGGATAATGTCATAGGTTTACCGTCTGAAACACTGATTGAATTGCTTGGCTAAACCATTCCTTCTTTTACCGCCTTGACTGCCGCCTGAACTCTATCATTTACGCACATTTTCTGTAAAATAGAACAAACGTGTGCTTTTGCTGTGTGAACGCTGACAATCAATTCTTTTGCGATTTCTGTGTTACTTTTTCCCGCAACAAGATGTTTTAATACCTCAAACTCACGTTCTGTTAAAGGTATTCTTGCCTGATCCGAGATTTTTCCTGTTAGAAGGTCGGTTGTTTCAGATTTTGGAATTGCTTTCAGTGCAAGGTTTGCGACCATAGCATCAATCCAGCAAACTCCGTTAGATACATCTCTAATGACATCGGCAAGTTTGTTCGGGTCAATGTCTTTCAAGCAGTATGCGTTTGCACCCGAACTCAGTGCTGCAACAACCTCTTCTTCTCTATCGTGTGATGTTAAGGCAATAATTTTAACATCTGATGAAAATTCACGAATTTTAATCATTGCTTCAATTCCGTTCATCATAGGTAAGCCTAAATCCATAAGGACAACATCAGGATTTAATCGCTGTATTTGTTTTATTCCATCAATCGCATCTTCACATTCAGCAATAACATTCAAGTCGGGGTTTGCGTTCAATGCACATCTTAAACCTACTCTTGTTAACTTAAAATCCTCAACAATGATTATTGAAATCTGTTTTTCTTTTACTGTTTCCATAAGTATTACTCTCCCTAAAATATCTTACAAACAAAACCCTTTGGGGCTTATTTAAACCTTATATCTTTAATGTTTTAAAACTATTCCCTAATCGGGGAATATTACATGTTGTTATAAATTTTTTTTCTTATGATATAATTTTTATGTCATAGGGAGATATTTATGTTAAATTTACTATTTAAGAAAAAAGAGCAGAATTTGGCTAAAGATGCAGAATTAAACAAGGTTTATGAAGCGTTAAAAAAGGAGTATCCGTCAGATAATATTCCTGAACTCAGGAAAAAGTTATTATCAATGCACGTACAAAAATACGGGTATTTAACATACTCTTATCAAAAAGCATTAGACGAACTGACTAATGAAGAAGTGCTGTTTGCTCTTGAAGAAAAATGGAAACAAAACAATGTGTTCAAAGATGGTAAATTTCACTTTAAAAATAATCAAGTGAGTGTACTTGCTAGAAATCAGGAGAAAAACTCTGACTGGTTTATTAAAGAAGGGCATGACATTAAGTTGATAAATCTTGCTGCTCTTGGAAACGGTAACAAATCTCAAGATACGGGTAAGTTTTTCGATTGGTTAAAACAGTTGCTGATTTTGCCGACAGGGAATAAGGACAACGGAATTTATAATACAACAATTTACTTAATCCCGTTCCACCCGAGAGAATTTGGCTGTGCTTACCTGCCAAAAAGCAACGAAGTCAGCGAAAAACTCAATGATAAAAAAGTTGAAGAAATTACAGGTCTAAATGTAAAACAACAATTACAAACATTTATCGAACTTGCGCAACTCGCAGGACACCCTGTAATATACGACATACTTCCTCAAACCGGAAGATTTTCAAAATTTGTACTTGCAAATCCGCAGGTTGCACGTTGGTATGATGTAACAGAACTTCAAAAACAATTATCCGCAAAAGTTGATGAAGTTGCAGAGTTTTTATCTAAAGATAATGATCAGGAAGATATTCAGATTGTTAAGGATGTTTATAACCAGAGATTACAAGGAAACTCAGGCGATTTAAGCCCTACATATCAAGAGTTATATAACAATTTCGAAGGAATCATGCTTGAACATAAGAAGAAATTTTCAAACACTATGTTAGAGCGCGGTTATCAAACAAAATTACATAAAAGAGTGAAGGAATTGGTTGCCAAAATCCACGAATTTAAACAAGATAAAAAGAATCTTGAAGAAAGTGATATTACAAAACAGGTTGAAACAATTCAACTGCTTATTCAAGAAGGCTTGTGGCCTGCGCCGGGCGGGGCATGGTGTTCTGCAGGAATTCCTGTCTATGACGGAATGAG
>CAMAGQ010000031.1 GCA_945833895.1 uncultured bacterium | reverse complement strand
CTTAATATTTTGTTACAATATTAAAATTTTCGATTCCCCGCTCCGTCTTAAACAGACAAACAAAACTGCCTGCTAGAGGCAAAATGCAATATGTAATCCGTAATTTCGTTTTCTATATTTACGTCAAAGTTTTTATCGATTTCCCGGATAAAATAGCATGGGCTTGTTACGTTTACTTCTATTATATTACCTTCAATTACGTCCAGACCCGCCATGTATATGCCCATTTTATTAAGTCTTTTAGCAACAGGGGTAAATCGTTCAATTTCTTCTTGTGTTAATATGCCCTTTACGACATGTTCGTCATTATGTTCGCAGAATTTGAAATCGTCATTACTAGGAAGTTTCTGCACTGTATATGGCATGACCTTATCGCCTAAAATAAGAACTCGTTTATCGCCGTTTACTGCAGATTTCAAATACTCTTGAACCATTATTAACTGAGTGCCGTTCTTTGTCATGGAATTTATTATAACAGCAGTGTTCTTATCCCCGCGTTTTAAATACATAACTCCGCCACCAAAGCACTGGTTCAAGGGTTTTAAAATTATTTCTTCATGCTCTTTTAAAAAGTCCATAATATCAGATTTTGACGACGTTACAATGTTTTTCGGCATCAAGTCGTTAAATAGGACTGCGTGCATTTTTTCGTTAAAATTTCTTATTGATTTTGTATCATTTAATATTAATGTTTTATTTCTATCTACAAAATCAAAAACATAGGTTGCATTAATATAATCCAAATCAACAGGAGGATCAGGTCTGAACATTACAAGTTGAAAATCCTCAATCCTCATTTCCTGAAGATTTTCTTTCTCGTAAAAAATATCATTATCGTGTTCAAATGATTTATAACAAGAAGTATATGCTATAGAAGATTTGAGTTTAAGCATGTCGATTGTCGTTATATAGACCTCGTGATTTCGTTCCAAAAATTCCTTAATCAACCAGAAATTAGTTACCAAATCATTAAACTCAAAATACTTTAACTCTAATCTGTCTATAACATATAATATCTTCATAAAACCTCTTGTTTATTATTTAATTTCCGCAGGATTTAAAATCTGGCATGCTGTGTTTCCAAATGCAACAAGATTTCTAAATTTCTCCAAATCGGCCTGAATTTCAGGGAATGTGCCGTAGTGCATAGGAATAACTGTTCTTACACCTAGCCATTTTGCAGCCATTGCAGCGTGCTCAACATCCATTGTATAAGTTCCGCCAATCGGTAACAACGCAATTTGCGGTGCGTACAATTCTTTTATTGTTTTCATTTCGCCTGTTAAGCAAGTATCGCCGGCATGGTATATTCTTACTCCGTCAACATCAAGCAAAATGCTTGCCGCACAACCGCCATATCTGCCGTCCATCAACGAACTTGAGTGGAATGCAGGTAAAAATACCGCTCTACCCCAAGAAAAATTAATCCAAGAACCTAAACCGACTGATTTTGTTTTTGCACCTTCTGATTGGCAATATGTTGCAAGTTCAACAACCGCTGTAATTGTAATATCTTTTTCCTTTGCGATTTTGATTGCTTCACCTAAGTGGTCGCCATGTGCGTGAGTTAACAAAATATCAGTAATCGGTTCTTTTTTCCATTTGAATTTGTTGTTAATAGATACTAACGGGTCGATTAATACAGCCTTATCGCCGTTTTTAATCTCAAATGCACTGTGTCCAATGTACTTTAAATCTACCATTTAATAGTTCTCCTTCTTTTACATATCCCTCAACTATACCAATTTACCACATTTTAATATAAAATACAAATATGAAACAATACATTACATACATGACTAAATGTTTGGAATTAGCAAAACTTGCACAGGGTGATACCTCGCCAAATCCTATGGTTGGCTGTGTAATTCTAAACGAAAATAACGAAATAATTTCGACAGGTTATCACAAAAAGTACGGTGAAAACCACGCTGAGCGTGATGCTTTATTAAAACTTGATAATGCCACAAATTGCACTTTAATCGTTAATCTTGAGCCATGCTCACACTACGGAAAAACTCCGCCGTGTGCTGATTTGATTATTGAAAAAGGAATAAAAAAAGTTGTTTTCGGAATGACTGACCCCAACCCGCTCGTTGCCGGAAAAGGTTTAGAGAAATTGAGAAACGCAGGAATTGAAGTCATCGGGCCGCTTATGGAAGATGATTGCAAGAAACTTAACGAAGTATTTATAACAAATCAGACGGAGCATAGAGTTTTTGTCGCACTAAAAACTGCAACAACGCTTGACGGGAAAATCGCAACCCACAGCGGTGATTCAAAATGGATTACCTCAGCCCCTGCAAGAGAAGAGGTGAGAAATATTCGAAAAATCTACGATGCAATTCTGACTTCATCTTCAACTGTTATCGCAGATAATCCTACAATGTTTCACAAGAAAAAAATTATCCTTGATAGAGAATTGAAAACAAATATAAATTCAACAATCTACGCTCAAGGTGAAATTTATGTTTGCTATGATGAAAAGTTGAACGCCCCGCAAGATATCGAAAATATTCACTATATACCGACACCTGTTAAAAATAATCAACTGGATGTGAAATACATTCTGGGAACTCTTTTTGAACTGGGGATTAGAAGTATATTGGTCGAAAGCGGCGGAATTCTCAACGGAAGTTTCTTAGAATACACAGACAAGATTTATCACTTTACAGCCCCGAAAGTTCTGGGTGACAACTCAGGAAAATCAGCCTTTGACGGAAAAACAACAGACAAAATTTCTCAGGCAACTAATTTTCAAATTGAAGACGTGAAACTTTTTCCGCCTGATTTGCTTGTGATTTATACGAAGGGATAAGGTTTATAACCCTCAAATTTTGAACGTGAAGCACCGGAAGTGTGTCCCCCAGAAATCAGGTATGAAAGAATTAAACGTGAATTAAGTCAGGAAGATTTGGAGGAAAAATCTAAAGTTTCCCGCAGAACAATTAGCGAAATTGAACGTGGAAACGCAGATATTCGCTATACAAACCTGTACCAGATTGCTGAAGCCTTTAACATTAAAATATCAGAATTAGTGGATTTTAAATTATAAGTCCCATGCTTACAATGCACGGGTTTATTATTATCGTAAATTTGCGATAATTTTTGCACTAAATTCTGTTGTAGATAAATTACCGCCGATATCTGCGGTTTTATGCCCTTCTGATAATGTTTTAAACAGTGCTTTTTCTATTTTTTGAGCATAAATTGTTTCATTAATATATTTAAGCATTTCGATAGCAGAAAGCAAAAGAGCTGTCGGATTAGCCTTATTTTGTCCTTTTATGTCAGGTGCTGAACCGTGAACAGGTTCAAATACCGCACATTCAAGCCCGATATTTGCCCCTTGAGCAACGCCAAGTCCGCCGATTAAACCTGCTGTCAAATCGGAAACAATATCACCGTACAAGTTAGGCAGGACAAGCACATCAAACCTTGTCGGGTCTTGAACTAACTGCATACAAAGGTTATCCACCAAAATTTCTCTTGTTGCTATTTGCGGATAATTTTTTGCAACCTCTCTAAACGAGTCCAAAAACAAACCGTCAGAAAGTTTCATTATATTTGCTTTTGTAACAACGCAAACCTCATGCCTGCCGTTTTTTACGGCATAATCAAACGCAAACTTACAAATTCTTTCAGAGGCTTTTCTTGTAATAATTTTTATACTGTGTGCGGTGTTTTCATCAATTTGCTCTTCAACTCCCGCATACAAATCCTCCGTATTTTCACGAACTACAACGATATCAACGTCTTTAAATCGGGTTTCTACCCCCGGAAGGTTTTTGCAAGGTCTTAAATTTGCGTACAAATCAAGTGCTTTACGGAGTTGAACATTGACTGAGCGGAAGCCTTTTCCGATAGGTGTTGTAACAGGTGCTTTTAAGGCGACTTTATTTTTCTTTATTGAGTCTAAAACTCTTTGCGGTAATGGTGTTCCTTCTGTTTCAATAACATCTGCTCCTGCGGTTTGAATATCCCAATTAATCTCAAGTCCGCTCGCTTTTATAATATCCTGAACACTTTTTGAAATTTCAGGGCCTATTCCGTCACCGTTTATCAATGTTATTGTACGCATAATAAAAACCTCCATTCAAGTATAATATACTATAAAGTGGAGGGAAATAAAAGTTTGTAGGGGAAAATAAATTTATAAGTCGTTATCTGTTTTATCCGTTAAAGGTTTTAAATGATCTGTCAATATTTTTACTCATTGCTGTTTGTACCGCTTCGTACTCTGTTTGCAATGCGTTATGTTCGGTATCTAAGTTTTTAATCTGGTTCTGATATTTTGTATCTTTTGCTGTAATTTCATTATTCTTTCTTGTGTATTCCGCTTCTGCTCTTGCAACAGCAGCTTCGTTATCAACTTCTTTAAAATCAGAGCAATTAGAAACAGATGCTGATTTCCAACTGATACCTCTTAAATTTACATTAAATGGATTGTCAAAATCTTTTATCTCATTTGTTGAAGTTTGGTAAGATGCGACTTCAAGAGAGATTGCACCCTGTTTTAAGGCATCTTGAACCCATTGAGTGCTGCCTGCAAGTTTATTATCTAATATTGCATAATTTGCACCGTTTTTACCTTGTGCAGATTTGGCAGAAGATGAGCCGTTCAATCTGTACCACAAATTAGTGTACCATCTTGCTTTTGATTCATCTGAGTATGCAAAAGTTTCTTCAAGTGAATTACAGCCTAAATGTTCTGCTTCGGCATTGTATTCACCAAGAACTTCATAATATTTTTCAGCCTGTTTATATAATTCTGAAAACTTCTTAGTTGTGTTGCCATCTTCGTCAGTTTCTTCAACGTAAGCAAGTTTCGATTTAACCCACTGGTCATAAGTTGTATAGTTTGAATAAGTAGCCTTTGCATCTGACAATTTGTCTAAATAACTGGTAACAGTGCCTTCATCAACCAGATTTGCATTGTACTTAATCAAAATATCATCATACGCTGCCATTGCATTGTTGTAATTCAAAAATGCCATTGATTTTTCTGTTTGATAAGTCACGTCATCGGCAACAAGAAGTTCGCCGTTTTCATTTTCGTACGTTCCTGTTGATTGCAATTCATCAATAGCAGCCATCCAAGCATCGTAATAGTCGCTTACACCGCCGATTAAATTCCCGTCCTCATCTGTTTCGTCAGAAGTTGATGAAAGTTTTAATGCACAATCAGCAAGTGTTGCAGACTTAAATTCTTTTGTAATTCCGTAACATTCCAAAAATTCATCTAAAGTTTCAGAATTTCTAAAATTCTCGGCATCCCCGTTAGCAATCAAAACCTGACCGCTTGTATTAGTTAGGGCATATTGATTTTTCAAATCCGAATACTGATACAAGCAATTAGCGGTTAAAGGAGTAGTTATAGGTGAACCTTGAGCATCATAAGTCATCATCTGAAGTTGAGTAGTGTTTAACGCAGCAATATACTCTCTGCTGACTTCTTCTGATTGGGTAGCCAATCTCATCTTAGCATTTGAAATCTGCTGAGACTCGTACTCGTTAGAGGTAAGTCTTGCGGTTATTGTTAATAATCTTGCTTGTGATGCGGATAGTCCCATCGTCCCATAAATCCTTTCAAATCTTATATCGTTATAATCGGCATTTTTCCGCTAAACTTTAATAAAACAACGGGGTTTGTAAAGTTATGTAACAACTTTTATATAAAAGTGAAATAAAAAAGCAATAAATTTTTGTTGAATGTTTTTATATATATGTAAGACATAAATAAAGAAAAAGAAAAAAGTTTAGATAAGATTAACGAGTAAAGAGAGGAGAAAACTATGGCTACAATGCTATTATTTTCTGATGCGGTTACAAGTGCATATAAAGATACATCAAAGGCTTTGAAAGAAGTTGACCTGAGCGATAAAAAAGTCGTAAAAAAGACACTGTCACAGATGATGAAACAATCATTTTTCCACGGTGCTAACAGATTTGGAACAAACTTCATAGCATAAAACGCGAAAAACTCGTTGGAATATAGGAAACAAAGGAACGATATTTAAGGAATTAGGATTAAGAATTAGGATTTTAGGATAAATAACAAAGACCGCTCAGACGGTCTTTTTCTTTGTTTAAAAATTATTTATTATTAGGATTACCGCCGCTAAGAACTGCCATTTTTGAAGCAACTCCGACACCTAAACCTGCAATCAGATAAGTTAGCCAAGCAGCCAAGTAGTTACGCTTCAATGGTTTCAAATTCGCAGCCTTTCCAAGAACATTCTTTGCAGCCTTTATTCCTCTAAGTGAAGCAAGCCCTTCTTCTAAAATCGTCGGTAAAAACGACAAAAAGCCGATAATACCTGCGTTATTTTTTATGAAGTCTGATTTAATTCCGCTTTCGTCTGCCATTTGTGTTGCCATTAAAACGGCTGTCGGAACATAGGCTTTATAAATTCTGGATTTTTGCATGAATTTTAATAATTTGCCTTTAGTAGAATTTATAGCATGCCCCAATTCGTGCAAAATCAACGACGGCTTTTTCTCAGGAGCAACGGCTAATTTAAACGCATCATTATAAAAAGCATTTTCGCCTCTTGCAACTTTAACCAACGAATCCCGTAAAGCCTCCGGAAATTTTCTGATATTATGCGGATTTACAAACTGAACATCTACATTCAATTTGTTATCACCAACCATACGCTGAGCAACTTTCACAACATCTTGTGCCGGTGCAAATTCTTTACCTGCCATAAGTTTATCACCGCACCACCTTGAAGCCTTTTCAAGTCCTGATGCCGCTAACTGTAAAAGCAAAAGAGCAAGAACAGCCTTTTCTGGTTTCGGTTCGTCCTTTCCACCGACAGGCTCGCTATACTGCCCGAAAGTCACAGCATTCTTGTTCTGACGGGATTGGAAATTTTGCAAATTGCTATAATTTTGAAAATTATTTACACTGTTCACACTACTCATATATTTAATAAAACACAAAGCAATTATTTTTTGCTACTTTTATGTAAACTTTTATGAAATTTGAGCGTATGATTGGAAAAAATTAATTTTTGCCGAGTGCGTTTGCTTTTTGAGCGGTTTTGTCAATAACATCGAAAAACATTGAAGTTGAGTCTTTCTCTTTCATTTCACAAATTCCGACAAAAGTACATCCACCTTTGGTTGCAACGTTATCAATAAGAGTTTGTACAGGAGTTTCCCCTCGGTTAAACACCATTTGTGCTGAACCTAACGCCGTTTGAGCCGCAAGCACAAGAGATTTTTCGTAATCTAACCCCAATTTTTCACCCGCTCTTGCCATATCTTCAATCACCTGATAGAAAAACGCAGGTCCTGAACCTGAAATCGCAGTCACGATATCCATTTGAGATTCTTCAACCCTGATTGTTTTGCCGAGTGATTTGAGGATATTTTCCACGATTTCAACATCATTATCCGTCGCTTTTGCCCCCTTGCAAATTCCGAACATTCCAAGATTTACAAGTGCCGGAGTGTTTGGCATAATCCTTACAACCCTGATATCGCCTATTATTTCTTGAATTTTTGATGTACTAACACCCGCAGCAATTGATACAACCAACTTTTCAGAAGTTAATTCACTTTTAATATTTTCCAAAACATCAGCAACATTGTTCGGTTTTGTCGCAATAAATACTATATCTGACCCCTTAACAAGTTTTTTACCGTCAGAAAAAACCTCAATTCCTAATCTTTCAGAAGCAAGTTTTGCGAAATCATCACTAACTTCAGAACCTTTAATATTATATAAATCTTTGTCAGAAGACACCAAAACGCCTTTTATTATTGCACTTGCCATTTTCCCGCAACCGATAAATCCGATATTTAACTTCATAATATTTAACCATTCCCTTTCTTATTTGTTGACTAATTAGTTTTTTTACTATAACATCTTTATTATACGACAATAAATAGTAAAAGGGAATAAAAAAATGAGACGTACACTAGAAGGAACAAAAAGAAAAAGACAAAACGTAAGCGGTTTTAGAGCAAGAATGTCAACACCGGGCGGACGTGAAGTTATCAACAGACGTAGAGCTCGTGGTCGTCACAAAGTTGCTATCACTGCTAAAAAACGTGCTTAATTTTACATTCGGACAGGTATCTTGTATAATATAATTATACAAATTAGAGGTTTGAATGTTACCAAAGCAATATCGTTTAAAGAAAAAATCAGCCTTTAAGGCTACATATAAAGTTAAAAACTCCTCCCATTCGGGTGGAGTAACTTTGTTTGCAGGGTTAAAGAAAAAAGAAGATTACCCTACAAAAGTCGGCTTTGTTGTGAGCAAAAAAGTTCACAAACGTGCGGTTCGTAGAAATCGCCTAAAACGACTGATGAGAGAAAGTTACAGACTTCTTTTAAAAGAAAACAACCTAGGCAATTCTCAAAACTACATCTCACTGATATTTGTAGGCACGGATAAAGCACTGGGCAAAGATTTTAAACATATTAAATCAAGCATAGAAAAATTAGTAGGAAGGATTTAACATGCTTGAAGGTGCGTTTTTTGAAAATGTAATGATGCACTCTGAAACAAGAGCCTACCCGCAATACCCTACAACAACATCAGGGCTGGTGCTTGGAACAGATTCAATTTACAGATACGGACTAAGAGAATCGACCTACCCGACGCTTTCACTCGTTGACAAAATAGAAGACGAATACGGAAACACAATTGAAGCAGGGCATTACGAACTTGCACTTACAGATGAAAAAGAACATCTTTTGCTAATTCAATCAAAAGTCGTAATCGCCGTAATACCTGTTATTCAGGTAGAAATTGACACCTCAAAAGAAGAACAGGTTCACGATAAAAAATCCTTAAAACGTCAACTAAAAGAAGAAAAAGAGATTGCAAAGACCAACAAAAAACGAGAAAAGACGGGCTTACCGCCAATCAATAACGACCATGACATTTACCAAGAGGCTTCAATCGAATATAAAACTGACTCAAATGGCGGATATTACCTCATCCGATACGAACGTGGAGACGTAAAAGCCTGGGGTGCGATTAAGGGCTAGGAATAAAGGGGTAAGTATTCTATTTTTGCACGATTGAATTAGCCAAACTCAATAGTTGTTAACTGTTGTCTTTATTTGTAATAATATTGAGTGTAGAAATAATGAGGAGAGATTACATGAACAAAAAATCACTTTTTACGGTTTTAGCAATATTAATACTTCCGGTACTGACATTTTTCGGACTAACCCGCGGTCAAAACAACACAGTAATCGCAGAAACCAAAGGGAAACCGCAAATTATAAAATTTTCATCAACAATGTGTGCTGAATGTAAAGAAGTCGAAAAGACCTTCAAAGAAATCATGCCAAAATATAACGACGAAATTACATACACTGAAATTATTGTTGACAGCCGTAACGACATGAAAAATAAACTTATAAAAAAATATAACGTGCAAATGGTTCCGACAGTTATAATGCTTAATTCTGACGGAACTCAAGCAGCAAGGATAGAATCTGCAATTCCTGCAGAGGAAATGGATAACTACATCAAAGGACTTCACTAATGGAAAATTTAACAGAAATTTTTAACTCACAATCAAGCATATATTTATTATTCGGGGCATCATTTTTAGGCGGTTTAATTTCATCAATTTCGCCGTGTTCATTATCAATGTTACCTCTAATTATAGGTTATATCGGAGGCTTTTCGGATGAAAAGCCGCTAAAAACCCTACTGCAAATGATTATATTTGTACTGGGAAGCGGTATTGTTTTTGCAATTATCGGCGGAATTTGTGCATTTACAGGTAAATTATTTGTCGGAAATCCGTATTTCACGCTTATTGTCGCTTCTATAATATTAATTATGGGGCTTAAAATTCTTGATGTGATTGATTTTGACATGCCTGTAGTAATAAAAGAAATACCGCAAAACAAAGTCAACAGCACATTTTTGTACCCGTTACTTTTAGGAATTGTGTTTGCCCTAATAGGAACACCTTGTTCTACACCAATTCTTGCGGGCATAATGGGATTTGCATCAATTTCAGCAAAAATAAGTCAGGCGGTCATAATGTTGTTCCTGTTTTCAATAGGACAGGGGCTAATCTTCATCGTAGCAGGGTTTATAACCTCTAAACTCAAGACTTCAAAAAACTTCTATAAAGTTTCGGAAATAATAATGAAGATAAGCGGAGTTTTATTAATTTTGGCTGCTTTATATATTTTTTATAAGATTTTTGGCGGAATTATTGTAAAATAACCTTATGTATTGTAAAATAGGGCATATAGGATATGTTGAAGGAGTAAAAGGTTATGAAAACAATAGAAGGTCAACTGACAACAACAGCAGAAAATAAATTTTGTATAATCGTTTCAAGATTTAATGATTTTATTGGCTCAAAACTTTTAGCAGGTGCTGTTGACGAACTAAAAAGACACGGTGTAAATTCTGATAATATTGATATAGTAAAAGTTCCGGGAGCATTTGAAATTCCTGTGATTGCACTAAAATGTGCAAAAACAAAAAAATATGATGCAGTTATTACGCTTGGAGCAGTTATCAAGGGTTCAACTCCGCATTTTGATTACGTTTCGGCAGAAGTTTCAAAAGGTGTTGCAAGTGTAAGTTTGCAAACAGAAGTTCCGGTAATTTTCGGAGTTTTAACAACAGACAGTATTGAACAAGCAATAGAAAGAGCAGGTACAAAAGCCGGAAACAAAGGGGCAGATGCTGCTAAAACTGCAATCGAAATGGCAAATTTGGTTAAATTAGTGTAATACAAAACCTGAAATAAAGGTTTTGGAAAGGAGTTAAGCATGACAGAAGCAATCACCGAGTACAGGAACGAAAACACAAAAGACATCGACTTGTTGTCAACAATCGACATGGTCAGAAAAATGAACGAAGAAGACACTATTGTTGCAAAAGTTGTCGGAGATGAAGCACCAAACATTGCTGTCGCAATAGATATCATTGCAAAAGCCTTCTTAAAAGGCGGCAGGCTGTTTTATTTTGGAGCAGGAACATCAGGCAGACTCGGAATACTTGATGCTTCAGAATGCCCTCCGACCTTCAGCGTAGATTCAAGCATGGTTCAAGGAAGAATTGCCGGCGGAAAAGATGCAATGTTGTACGCTGTTGAAGGTGCAGAAGATAATTTTGAAAGCGGAAGAGAAGATGCTGAAATCCTTACAGATAAAGATGTCTGTGTTGTAATTTCAGCAAGCGGAAATCCTAAATATTTGCTGGGAGTGCTTGAAAAAGCCGATGAAAAAGGTTGTGCAACAATTGCCGTAACCTGCAATTCAAAAGGTGCAATCGCAACAGAAGCAGGTCATGTAATATGCGCAGAAGTCGGACCAGAAGTTATTGCAGGCTCAAGCAGATTAAAAGCCGGCACCGCTCAAAAAATGATTTTAAACATGCTTTCAACAGGCTCAATGATAAAAATAGGTAAAACATACGAAAACTTTATGATTGACCTGAAAGCAGTAAATGAAAAACTGAAAGACAGAGCTATCAGAATAGTTTCACAGATTGCAGAAGTTTCCCACAGCGACGCTCTTGCAAGTTTATTAAAGTGCAACTGGGAAATTAAAACCGCAATAATTATGCAAAAAATGAAACTCGATACGGATAGTGCAAGATTAGAATTAAGAAAACACGGCGGAGTTTTGAGAAAACTGATAAAGGCAGAAGAAACAGCCGTATAAGCAGGAGGAGCAATGAAATTAACAGTTTTAGGCCCGGGATGCTGGGGATTAACTTTAGCATGGCTGTTGACCGATAATTTTGAAAACATCACAGTATGGGGTAGAGAACAGGATTTATCACAAGATTTGATTGAAAATAAACACTGTTCAAAACCGCTTGAAGTCCAATTGGACAAAAAAATCGAAATAACATCAAATATGTCAGAAGCAATAAAAGATGCGGATATAATCTTATCGGTTATTGCAACGTCAGGCACTCGTGATGTTTGTGAAAAATTAAAACTTGCAGGAATTAAATCCGACCAAGTTTTGGTAAACGCTTCAAAAGGTATCGAACTGCCTTCTCTTATGAGAATGTCAGAAGTTATAAAAGATGTCTTACCTGAGCAAAAACTTGCAATTTTATCAGGCCCGACACTTGCGAAAGAAGTATTACAAGGCAAACCGACAGCCGCTTGTGTTGCTTGCGAAGACATAGAAACAGCACAATATGTGCAAAAAGCATGCAATGTTCCGAACAAATTCAGACTTTACACAAACACTGACGTTATCGGGGTTGAACTTGGCGGAAGTTTGAAAAACGTAATAGCTATCGCATCAGGTTTTGCTCACACAATGGGACTTGGCGACAACTGTTCAGGTGCTTTGCTTACCAGAGGCATGGCTGAAATCGTTCGTGTAAGCATTCAACTCGGTGCAAACCCGTCAACTTTGTACGGCCTGTCAGGCATGGGAGATTTGATTGCAACATGTTCTTCTCCAATGTCAAGAAACTACACAGTCGGTTCAATGCTTGCTAAAGGAAAGAAAATCAATGATATTCTATCAGAACTCGGCTCTGTTGCAGAAGGTGTTAAAACTTCAAAAGCAATTTGCGAACTTGCAAAGAAATTAGAAATTGAAGTTCCTGTTTCAAACGCAATATACGAAGCGGTTTACACGGATATTACACCCGAAGAATTACTTGCAAAACTGATGAATAGAAAACTGAAAGAAGAAGAAAGATACGTATAATGAAATTTGCAGTACGATACCTCAAAAACACATATTACCCGCTAAACATTCCTGATGGAATTAAACTGGAATGCGGACAAATGGTGCTTGTAAGAACGGAAAAAGGCGAGGAAGCACTCAAGGCGTTTAGGGTTCATCCGGAAGTCGAAAAGCAATGGGAAAACTCTAAACATAAGCCAGAACCGCTTCAATTCATAAGAGTTTTAACTCAAAAAGACCTGCAAACACTTGATGATATAAAAAAAGAAGAAGTTGAATCCTTCTTCAAATGCCAAGCATTAATTAAACAGCACAAATTAGTGATGAACCTTGTACAGTGCAGAATTACGTTTGACAGAAGAAAAATAACTTTTTATTATACGGCACCTGAAAGAGTCGACTTTAGAGCACTGCTGAAAGATTTGACCCAAACCTTCACCCGTGTGAGAATCGATCTTCGCCACATCGGCGTGAGGGATGAAACCTCAATACTTGAAGGTGTCGGAGTTTGCGGACAAGCTTTCTGCTGTTCAAGTTTCTTGAGAAAATTTGCAACAATCAATGTAAAACTTGCAAAAGACCAAGGAATGCCGATTGCTCCGGGGAAAATCTCGGGAACTTGCGGAAGATTGCTTTGCTGCCTGACTTACGAATACTCAAACTACATCGATGCAGCAAAAGGAATGCCGCCTGTCGGTTCTGCCGTTATGACAACAGAAGGACTTGGTAAAGTTTGTTATCTTCAATTTATGAGCGGAAAAGTTGCCGTTAAACTTGAAGATGGCAAAACTAAAGAGTTTGATAAAAATGATATTGAAATCGTTGATGCTGATGTTAACGTCGAAATTGATACACCGATAATAAATAACTACGCGGAAGAAGATAATTCAAATATTGATATCAAACAACTTGAAGATGACAGGAACAGTTCAACCGGTAATATTTAGTTTTTTAATTTAACCATATCACCTGATGAGAAAATAGCAGAAAAGAAAGTTAGACTTTTACTACAAACTTAATGTTAATATTTTTAACTAAGTGTTGAAAATGAAAAATTTCTGCTCTATTATATAAGTGTAAAATTTACACCAAAAGAAGAAATATGATTGGCGGTATGTATGATAAAAAATGAAAACATAAGAAATATAGCAATAATCGCTCACGTTGACCACGGTAAAACTACTCTTGTCGATTGTTTGTTGAAACAAGCAGGAGTTTTTCGTGACAACCAACACGTTGAAGAACGGGTCTTAGACAGCAACGATTTAGAACGAGAAAGAGGAATTACCATTCTTTCGAAAAACATTTCGATTGACTATAAAGGCACAAAAATCAATGTTGTTGATACTCCGGGACACGCAGATTTCGGCGGAGAAGTTGAGCGTGTATTGGGAATGGTTGACGGTGCGTTGTTAATCGTTGATGCGGCGGAAGGTCCAATGCCTCAGACAAGATTTGTACTTTCCAAAGCGTTAGAGTTAGGTTTGAAAATTATTGTTGTTATAAATAAAATCGATAAACCTGCGGCAGAACCTTTAACAGCACTTGATAAGGTTTTTGACCTGTTCACAGAATTAACCGACAGGGAAGATTTAATTGATTTTCCTTTTATTTTCGCAAGCAGTT
>CAMAGQ010000030.1 GCA_945833895.1 uncultured bacterium | reverse complement strand
TAAAGGTGGTGAAAATATAAATGGCAGAAGTTAAAGTTGGCGAAAACGAAAGCATTGAAAGTGCTTTGAGACGTTTCAAAAAGAAAATCCAAAAAGCTGGTATTCTTTCTGAAGTTAAAAAACGTGAAAGATACGAAAAGCCAAGCGTTAAAAGAAAACATAAATCTGAAGCAGCTAGAAAAAGAAAAGTGTAAGATTTAAGTAATAAATTGAAAGAGGAAAGTCGCAAGACCTTCCTCTTTTTACGTTAAAGAGAATAAAAATTTACCCCAGAATACTAAACCCGACAATCGCATGCGTACTTATATTGAACCATTTGTATTCTATAAAAGAATCAAGATTACACTCGCACTCATCAATTTTGCAATTGCAAAGATTTTCAATTCTTGCGATTTTCACATCCTTTAAAGAAATCAAGCAGTCGTGGCAATTCTGGCACTTATCAGCATAATCGTGAATAGTCCCGACAATATGAAACCTGTCAGTAAGAATTAACACCCTGTTTGTTGCATTTTCTTCCATTATATTGTTGATTACTTCGCCTAATGATTTTGACATAAAACCTCCTTTGTCACACATAGTATAAACGACAGGAAGATTCTTCAAATCAGCCATTTGGGAGTAAGGAGGTTAGTTTCTGAAAATATTTTTATCCTTTAATTTTTCACGTGGAACAACCAAACCGCAGTATTTACAGGCAAACATCGTATTTGAACTGTCTAACGGCAAAAAGCAATGTTCACAATTTTCAACATCATCTTCTATCTTTTCTTCATTCGGGGCAGAATACTCAAATCTACGATATTTCTTGGATTTAAAGGCATTCACGATTAATTCAAAAATATACATAATTATAAACTTCTATAATGAAAAACTTTCAGGAAGTAAAAACGCAAGATTATAAACCTTTAAGTTTTCACCCTCTTTCACGATAACATCAAATTCCTCATCAGACGAGCAAAACTCGTGCATAACCTGCCTGCAAGAGCCGCAAGGGAAACAATTATCCTGATTAGGAGAATAAATCGCAACGGCTTTAAGTTTACGTTCACCGTTCGCAATCGCAGTTCCTATCGCATTTCGCTCCGCACAAATAGACATCCCAAAACTTGAATTTTCAAAATTACAGCCGACATAAGTCTTGCCACTTTCTGCCAAAACACAAGCACCGACCGCAAATTTTGAATAGGGAGAATATGAGTTCTTTGAAACCTCTATCGCTTTTTCCATCAATTCTTCATACATAATACAAAAACCTCTTTTTATCATTATAACCATATTTGCAAATTTACATACTTTTATTAAGATTTGTTAAGCAATTGAAGAGTGTTTGAACCCAAAATATGCTCCTTCACTGGCAGGGGAAGGTTAGCATTCGAGAAAAGAAAATCTGGGGCGGGTGCTAATGGCTCCCTCCCCCGTCGGGGGAGGGCTGGGGTGAGGGGTCAATTTGCCCTCTCACTCTGGGAGAGGGCAGAATTTCTTAATGAACGCAGTGAATTTAGAAATTCGGGAGAGGGTAAAGATTTAGAGTAAATTTCCCAAACTTTACCTTTCTACACAAAATTAAAGATTTTCAAAAACTTAGCCGATAATATAGTAAAATACAGGATTAACTATGGATGTATCAAGAATAAGTATGATTACGCCAAAGGTAATTGACTGGCGTAAACTGACAGCAAAAGACATTATAAAATACGATTCTGAAGGAATGAATGTACCGTCAGAGTATTTGTCGTGGGCAAAATCGTTCCGTGTAGACTTAGAAAAAAATGACACGGATGAAACGACTTACGAAATGGCTGTTTCAAAACCGTTGGTATCGCAAAAAGTTCCAAAACCTGCGGACACAACGGCAAGACGTGATACTTCCACAAAGACCGAAAACGACAAAATGCAAACGGCGATAAAAGAAAACACCGGAGCAACAGCACCGCTTGACACTCAAAACACGGAAGAAACCCAAGATAATCAAACAGAAACCGATGAACAGAAGAATACTACTCAAACTACCGAGGATGATGAAAATTTAACGGCATCTGAAAAAATGCAAAAACTTACAGATAACGGAGAGGGTTTTGTTTCCATTGCTAAGACCTTTCAGGGCGACAGCGAAAAGAAAACGGACGACTCAAACACCATTTCCAACACAGTAACTTCACTTGGAGAAGCCTCAGACAACTCAATCGCAAGCCTTGACAGTTACATGAGCGATTTATTGGCAAAAGCCGACGATATTCAATCAAAAATTAACACCGAAAAAAACAAACAGAATAAAAAAGCCACTAACATTTCAAAAATTCTGCAATTACAAAATGAACTCAAAGAACTCGGAACAAGCGGACAAACGGTTGCTCTCGGTTACGACACGGATTTAAGTTCATACCAGCCGACAATTGATTCAGGTACAACAATCGGGCTTGATGCACAGGATTACGGGGGAGTAACAGAAGATTTAGGAAAAGATTTAAAACGCTTCATTTGGCACGCCGCTATCGGCAGACAAGTTGAAGATGCGGGCAAAAAAGCACAAAGTACAGGCAGCAGCACCGTTGACAATTCAACCATTGTTTCTGACAGGAACAACTCAAACTTGCACACAGTGCAACAACAACAGTCAGAGATTTACAACAAAACAGGCGTATCGGCAGAAGAAGTCAGACCTGATGAAAATAACAACACCCAAAATAACGCAAATAACACCCAAAGAGATGTTTTTGCAAAATCAAACCCTGAAACAACTACAGAAAAAACGGCAAATAAAGAAAGTTCGCCGCTTGAAAAACGTGAAACTCTAACCCAAAAACTTGCGAAAGAAAACGACAACTCATCCGACGACAAGAAAACCGACGTTGAGAAAAAAGAAGAAAAAATTGCAAGCGGAAGTCTTGACGAAATCCTGAAACGTAAACTACGGAAAGGTGAAGTTCAGGAACAAGCCTAAATTTTCAAGGATTTTATAGCAGAATTAACATCCGTTGAATTGTAAATATAACTTCCTGCAACAAGAGAATTTGCACCCTTGTCAACGCAAAATTTCCCCGTTTCGGCATTTATTCCGCCGTCAACTTGAATAATCAAGTTTTCAGGGGCGTTTTTTCTGATAACTTCAATCTTATCAGCACAATCCGACATGAAACTTTGTCCGCCAAACCCCGGTTCAACAGTCATTACAAGAACCATATCGACATAAGGCAAATATTTTTCAATGGATTCAGGCTTAGTTTTCGGTTTTATTGAAATTCCGACCTTCGCCCCCAAAGTTTTGATTTTATTTATTAGCGGAAGAATTGCATCCTCGGGCACCGCTTCATAATGAAACGTCAAAATATCCGCCCCGGCATTAGCAAAAGCATCAACGTATTGTTGAGGATTTTCAATCATCAAATGCACGTCAAGCGGCAAAGTTGTAACTTTTTTCAAGGATTTAACAACAGGAACACCAATTGTAATATTAGGTACAAAATGTCCGTCCATAACATCCACGTGAATCCAATCAGCCCCGTTAGTTTCAACCAGTTTAATATCTCTTTCTAAATTCGCAAAATCCGCTGATAAAATAGACGGAGAAACAATAACATTTGACATATTATATCAATCCCAACTTTTCGCAAGCCGAATAAGCACATTTTTGCTCGGCTTCTTTTTTACTGTAACCCTTTTCTGTCGCCAAAACCTCATCATTATAAACAACCTTAACCTCAAAAATTCTTTTGTGAGCAGGTCCTTCTTCGTTTATAACGGTGTATTCAGGCGGAAGTTTACTTTTATCCTGCGTGTATTCCTGCAAAATCGCCTTAGCATTATATTTAATAAAATTTTGCTCAACATCTTTTATATACGGCATAAAAGTTTTTTCAATGTAATCCTCAAGTTCCGCGAACTTTCCGTCAAGATAATATGCGCCCAATACCGCCTCAAACGCACACGCACAGATAGAATTAAGTTTCCGACAGCCTTGTTTTTCTTCGTGTTTGCTCATTATGATAAGGTCAGACAAACCGTTTTTCTTCGCAATCTCGGCAAGAGTATTATCCGAAACAACGATACTGCGGATTTTTGACAACTCGCCTTCTCTCGACTCAGGATAAACCCTAAACAAAACGTCTGAAACAGTCAACTTTAAAACCGCATCGCCAAGGAACTCCAAGCGTTCATAGCACTGTGTTTCAGGCAAGTTGTTTTCTTTAGTGTACGAAGAATGCGTTAAGGCATACTTATAGTTTTCTTTAGTAACAGTTTCTATTCCAAATATTTCAGAAATATCTTTCATTAAAACAAACCTTTAACAAAATCCGCAACCGTCGTCATCCATTGGGTTTGAAAGACAAAACATTTGCAGAAATAGTACATTACCGGAATTGTTAATATAAAACTATCTGTTCTGTCAAGGAAACCGCCATGCCCCGGAAGGCTTGTGCCCGAATCTTTAACTCCCGCATCACGTTTAATCAAAGATTCGCACAAATCACCAATCTGAGCAAATATAGTAGAAATAATACCCGCAAAAATTGCAATATACCAGCGAATGTCAATGCCAAGCAATTTGTACATATACAACCAAACTAACAATGCACCGACAACAGCAGAAAACATTCCGCCAATTGAGCCTTCGATAGTTTTATTAGGGCTGATTACAGGGGCTAGTTTGTGTTTCCCGAATTTTGTACCGACGTAATAACATCCGATATCGGTCATAAGAATTGATGTAAACATCAGAACAACAAATCCTAAACCGCTTTCAAATTCTGCACAATGCAAATCTCTCAAAAAGATTAAATGCAGAGGAAACCACCCGCAATAAACCATGCCGAGCAATGTTGTCGCAACATTTGCAATGTAAGGCTGACGCCCTTTGAACAACACCCACATAAACGAACACATTGCACAAATGGTTAAGGTTATCGCAACCAAATCAAAGCGTTTGAAAAAGACAACTGCCGTAAGTATCGCCTGTGTGAACCAGATAACCTTAATACTAGGATAAAAACCCTTGTGGTTTAAGATTTTTACATACTCATGAGAACCCATGACTACCATAAAAATCAACATTATCAACATCGCAACTCCGCCATAAATAATAGAAAGCATAACCAATGTTCCCATTATAAAACCGGTGAGCATTCTTACTGCATTTTTATTCAAACCCAAAGTTATCATTATACGGTCATAACCTCTTTTTCTTTTGCAGCCACCGCAGTATCAACATTTGCGGTATATTTGTCTGTTAATTTTTGAATTTTATCCTGATTATCTTTAACCAAATCTTCAGGAAGATTTTCGGATTTTTCTAATTTTTTCAAACTATCAGTCATATCACGACGAATATTTCTAATAGCAACTTTAGCCTCTTCACCCAACTTTTTAACATCTTTTGAGATTTCACGACGTCTGTCTTCCGTCAACGGCGGGAAAGTCAAACGAATGCAAGTACCGTCACTGTTTGGAGTAATTCCGATTTCAGCCTTAATGATTGCCTTTTCGATTTCCTTCATGATTGATTTATCGTAAGGAGTAATCACCAAAGTTGTACCGTCTTGAACCGAAACTTGTGACATTTGTCTTAATGGAGTTGGTGCTCCGTAATATTCAACAATAACTTTGTCTAAAATACCGGGATTAGCACGCCCAGAACGAATTGTTCCAAATTCTTTCTGCAACTGAGCAATGGCTTTTTCCATTTTTTCTTCGCCGAATAAAAATAATTCTTCCAAAGATTCTGTCATTTTTTACCTCTTTCTTATATTAAAATCAACCTATATATGTTCCTATTTCTTTACCTGCAAGAATATCTTTTATGCCGTTTTGCTGTTTAAAATCAAAAACCACAATCGGGATATTGTTTTGTTTACACAAAGCACAGGCAGATGTATCCATGACTTTCAAGCCATTTTTAATAATTTCATCGTAATTGATATTTTCTAACTTTTTCGCATTCGGGTTAACTGCAGGATCATCCGTGTAAACCCCGTCAACACCGTTTTTAGCCATCAACATTGCTTCTGCATTGATTTCAGAGGCTCTCAAAGCCGCTGCAGTATCTGTTGTAAAGAACGGATTTCCCGTACCTGCCGCAAAAATAACAACTCTGCCTTTTTCAAGGTGTCTGATTGCCCTGTGGCGGATGTACGGTTCTGCAATCTGGTTCATTGCAATCGCAGATTGAACTCTACAAGGTACATCAATTTGATTTAAAGCACATTGAAGAGCAATTGCATTCATAACAGTTGCAAGCATTCCGACGTAATCGCCTGAAGCCTGATCCATGCCAAGTTTTGCACTGTTTTTCATTCCGCGGAAAATATTACCGCCGCCGACAACTACGGCAACCTCAGCACCTTCTGTTGTGACCTTTTTAATCTCATTTGCAATCATTTTTACCGGCTCTTGGTCAATTCCAAATTGTTGACTTCCCAAAAGAGCCTCTCCGCTTATCTTCAACAAAATTCTTTTATACTTCAAAATACTTCTCCCTTTAATTTTTTCTCTATGCTAACTTAAAGAAACTTTCCTGTAAACTAAATATTAAGGTATATTATCACTCCAACGTTTCTTGTATCAAAATTGACTCAATTCCTTCAAGATTTTTGAATATTTTATATAAATCTTTTATGGTTTTACGATTTTGAACATCGACAATACACGAAATTTTAGAGGTATTAGAGTCTGCACTGTATTTCTTCTTTGACAACCCTGAAATATCCTGAAACTTATCAATAACAAAATCCTGAACCTCTTCAAGATGGTCGTTCAAACAAACAATGCTCAATTTAATACGTTTAATTCTTTTGGCGTTATTCGGCAAAACTTTTTTCTCCAAAACCCTAATCATAACAAGAGTTAAAATAGATAGCAAAGTTCCTGCAAAAGCGATTTCAAACATGCCTGCACCGCATGCCATACCGATACTTGCCGCAATCCACAGAGTAGCCGCAGTTGTAAGCCCAAGAACAATCGGGCCGTTTCTCAAAACCGTACCAGCACCGATAAAACCGATACCCGTAACGATTTGTGCCGCAACCCTTGAGGTATCTCTTATCCCTGTCGCCTGCATAACATCAACATTATCCCCCGGCGCAAATGTCGGAAATCCGTATATTGAAATTAAAGTAAATACACAAGCTCCCAAACAAACAAGAATATGAGTTCTCAAACCTGCATATTTATTGGTTAATTCTCTTTCTAAACCTATGCAAAATCCGAAAATAACAGCAATTGTAATCCTTATTATATAATCAAGATTAACAATATTGGTTAAATGTTGAATTGTATTTTCCATCTAAAAAATCCCTCTTCCGCTATAACTTACCTGACTTTACTTTGCGGGTCAAGTATATCTCTTATAGTATCACCGATAAGATTAAAAGCCAACACTGAGATAAAAATTAACAAACCCGGAGTCAGCAGCCACGGACGATAAATTATATTTGTAAATTCCTGAGCTTCTTTGAGCATATTACCCCAACTTGCATCTGGCTGTTGAATACCAAGTCCCAAGAAACTTAAACCTGATTCTGACAAAATATAAGAAGGAACTGACAAAGTCATTGCAACGATTACAAAACTTGTCGTCTGAGGCAGAATATGTTTTGTTATAATTCTAAAATCTGATGCCCCGATTGATTTTGCAGCCTGAACGTATTCCTGATTTTTAACGGATAAAACCATACCCCTGACAACCCTTGCAAAACCTGCCCAGCCAATTAACGCAAGAATTACCACGATAAGTAAAAACCGCTGTGTACTTGTCATCCCCGACGGCAAAACGGATGCCAGAATAATTAATAGATAAAAACTCGGAATAGACATAATCGCTTCCGCAAACCGCATCATAATCATATCGACTTTTCCGCCAAAATAGCCCGAAATTCCGCCGTATAATAACCCGATAGGAAACAATACGAACAAGGCAAGAAATCCGATAGTCATTGAAATTCTACCGCCAAACAGCAGCCTCGAAAATACATCCCGCCCGTTTATGTCAGTTCCGAGCAGATAAATTCGTCCGCCCTTATCTGTTGTGAAAAGATGTCTTGTTCCGGGAATAATTCCTAGAAATTTATAAGGTTCACCTTTTGCAAAGAATTTTATGTAATGTTTTTTTGAACGGTCAAATCTGTATTTTATTTCAAGCGAGTTTTCGTCAAATTCTCTCACGTAATTATAAGTATAAGGTTTAGAAAATTTACCGTTTTCATCTATCGTAAAAACTTTTGACGGCGGAACGTAAGCCATTGTTCTGTCAGAAAAATCCTTCGTATAAGGAGCGATAAAATCAGCAAAAAACAACAGCAAATATATTACGGCAAGAACAAACAGGGCAACTCTTGCAAACTTATCTTTCCACAGTTGTTTAAAAACTTCTCTAATCATGATTTCACCCTAATCCTCGGATCGGTAATTACAAGCAGAATATCCGCAATCAAATTTCCGGCAACAAGCATAACCGCTCCCATCATTAAAGATGCCATAACAAGGTTAATATCGGATTTCATAACGGCTTCAAGAATTAAAGTTCCAAGCCCCGGATAATTAAAAACATATTCAGTCAAAGCCGCACCGCTTAACAACCCTGCGAATTCAAATCCTAAAAGGGTAATCATCGGATTTATGGCATTTCGAAGAGCGTGTTTATAAACAACTTTAAACTCAGATAAACCCTTCGCCCTTGCAAATTTCACATAATCACTATCGAGTACATCAAGCATATTTGCTCTCATTTGTCTTTGCAAACCCGCAAGTGAAATCGTAAACAAAACGGCTACAGGCAAAATTAAATGGTATGAAATATCCAAAAACTTTCTGCCAAAATTCATTTCCGCAAAATTCGGGCTGGTCAATCCGCCAATCGGAAACCAACCCGTCTTAACCGCAAACATCAAAAGTAAAACTGCAAAGAAAAACGACGGAATTGCCATTCCGACACTAGTCAGCACCGTCAAAATTCTGTCAAAAGGAGTTTTCCAATTCACTGCGGCAATTATCCCGAGCGGAACACCAACAAGCCACGTTAAAAGGATTACAATTGAGGTAAGAAGCAGTGTATAAGGTATTCTCTCCTGTAATTTACGACTGACTTTTTCACCGTTTGAAGTTACCCCCAAATCACCCTTCACAAACGAAATTGCCCACTTCCCGTATTGAACAATAATAGGTTTATCAAGCCCAAGACGTTCTTTTTCCTTTTGAACTGTTTCAGGCGAAATCGACGGGTTTAATTTTAATTCCGCAAGCGGGTCGACCGGCGACAGCCTGATTATGAAAAAACTAATCAACGACACCATTACAAGTAACGGTATTGTTTGAAGTATTCGCTTAAATATATATTTTAATGTTTCCACTTATTTTTCCTCTACGTAAATTTCTTCAAGATTATGCGTTAAACCGTTCAAAGACGACGGATAGATATTTTTAAACTTTCTTCTGATTGCATTGATAATTACAGGCGAATAAATATAAACCATTGGTTTTTCGTTATAAATTATCTCCTGATATCTGTCATAATATTTTTTTCTATCATCAAAAGAAGTTGCCAAAGCCCCTTTTGTAAACATTTCATCAAGTTCTTTTTCCCACGGGAGAATATTTTTCTTACCCTCGTTTGGCGTTCTCATATTAAACATGTGCAAACGCCCGTCAGACATCCAAACATTTTTACCGCTGTTAGGTTCAAGCGGCGAACCTGTTAAGCCCATAATCACCATATCCCAATCAAAAGTGCTTACCAGTTTATTTACAAGAGAATTAAACTCAATCGGCTTGAAGTTGACTTTCATACCTAAATCTTCCAAGTCCTGCTTAACCATAACCCCGATTGCTTCACGTTCTGTGTTACCTGCATTCGTATAAAGGTCAAATTCAACTCTATGCCCGTCTTTATCAAACAAATTACCTTTTTTATCTCTGTAAAAACCTGATTTTTTCAGATAATTTTCAGCCTGTTGAATATTTCTGTCAAAGGGTTTGAGTTTTTTGTTTAAGTAAATAGAATTAAGGCTTTCAGGAGTGAATAGCGGTGTTCCGATACCGTTTGCAATATTAAACACCATATTTTTTCTGTCAATTGCAAGGTCAACGGCACGTCTGAAATTTATATCCTGAAACCATTTTTGCTTAATCGGATTTACGTAATACTTGTTATTTTCATTTTTTCTGTCATTCAAATTAACAGAAAGATACATTGTACTTGTCGCAGGTCCAAGATTATACAAAGTATAATCAGAGTGTGGCTCAAGTGTTTTATAACGTGCAACCTTCGCACCCTGCAAAGTAATCACATCAATTTCACCCGCTTCAAATTTTAAGATTTCATTATTCAAATCACCGACAATCAAATAAACTAACTTATCAAGATACGGTAATTTTTCGTCTTTTGTGTTGATTTCGTAGTAATTCGGATTTCTGACATAGACAACTCTTTGAGCCGGAAGATATTCTTTTAACTTAAACGCTCCCGACACAACAAAATCTTCAGGCTTTGTTGTGGTTGAAAGAAAACTGTCAAAATACGCACCGCCTTTTTTAACTGCAGGTGCAAAGACATGCTTTGGAGCAATAGATGCCGATAACGACCTTATAAACGGTGCATAAGGTTTAGGGGTTTCAAATTCGACGGTATAATCGTCAATTTTTCTGACCGTCGGAAGTTTGCCGTCAATAACCATAGAATCTCTGGTTGAAGTATCTCCAAGTCCTGCAAAAATTATGTCATTCCACGTAAAAACGACATCATCAGCAGTAATCGGTTTTCCGTCAGACCACTTAATTCCATGTCTTAATTTTATAATATAAGTCATTCCGTCAGGCAAAATTTCAAAAGACTTTGCAAGACGAGGAACAGGCTGTCCCGTAACAGGATGAGTTGACAAAAGTCCGTCATACATAATTCCTGACATTGCAGCAGAAATATTATCCTTACTGTTAAACGGGTTAAACGTCTTAGGACCTTGTCCAATAGTTGAAGTTATAAGTTCACCGCCGAATTTTCCGACAGGTGCTTGAGATTGCAGATAATCAATCCCGTTTATTTCGACATTTTTAGGTGTCGGATATTCGACATTTTGAACTGTTTCTTTTTGTGTAATTGCACTGTTATCTACAGGTTTGATATCTTTTACAATACAACCCTTCAATAGTAACACTACCGCCAAGATAACTAATATAACCCTAATAACTCTCCAATTCATAAACAAAGAATAACATAAAAAAGATTAATTATAACTAACCCGGCGGATAATTATTTATAGTTACACAAATTCAACAACCGATAAAAACGGAAATTCTTTTACTGTGTTTTCTATATTCGGAATATTTGATTTGTATTTTAAGACAGAGCCGGACTTTTTACGGGCATTTTCCGAGGAAGTAGCGACAATAACCTGAATTGCTTCAAACAGGTTCTTGTTGGTTAAATCTATTATCTCAATATCTTTTGGTTTAAATGTTTTCATACATATAATATCGGGTCGAAAAATTAAATTTTTATAAAGTTTTTGTAAAAATACATCATTTGAGCGATATTTATAATATAATAACAAAGAAAAGAGTAGACAAGTGAGGTGGATATGGTAACTATGACATTAAGCAGAATTAATGAACTTGCAAAAGAAGTTCTGGAAATTGAAGCCAATTCAATTTTAAAACTGAGAGAAAATATTGGAGAAGATTTTGATAAAGCAATTGATATTTTGTACAATTGCAAAGGACGTGTAATAGTTACCGGCATGGGCAAATCCGGTCTAATCGGTAAAAAAATTGCCGCTACAATGTCCTCAACAGGGACTCCTGCCTACTTTTTACACCCTGCAGAAAGCACCCACGGAGATTCAGGGGTAATAACAAGAGAAGATGTAATTATCGCAATCTCTAACAGCGGTGAAACTCAGGAATTGATGAATTTATTACCATTAATCAAAAGATTTGGATGTCCGATGATAGGCATGACAGGAAACCTCAATTCAACACTTGCCAAAACAAGCGAAGTAGTTCTCGATATTTCAGTAGAAAGAGAAGCTTGCCCGCTTGGGAAAGCACCGACAGCAAGTACAACCGCAACACTTGCAATGGGAGATACTCTTGCTGTTTGTCTTATGGAGAAAAAAGGATTTACCAAAGAAGACTTTTTAATGTTCCACCCGTCAGGAAAACTCGGAAAAGGACTTACATATAAAGTTAAAGACTTGATGATTACAGGCGACAAAATGCCCATCGTTAAAGATTCCGAAACCTTTCTTGATGTAATAAAAACTATTTCAGGATACGGACTTGGCATGGCAATGATTTTGGATAATAACAAACAACTGAGCGGAGTTCTTACAGACGGTGACATCAGAAGAACAGTTATGCACCACTCTAATCTTGACGGATTAAAAGTCAGCGAAGTTATGACATCAAACCCGAAAAGAATTACATCTGAATCATACGCGGCATCAGCACTTAACCTTATGGAAAAATTTTCAATCACTGCATTACCTGTTGTTGATGATGCAAATATTCCAATCGGCGTTATCCACGTTCACGACTTACTAAGAGCGGGAGTTGCTTAATGGATTTAGAACTGTTGAAAGAAAAAGCCGGCAAAATCAGACTTCTTGCATTTGATGTTGACGGTGTTATGACCGACGGAAGTATTACCTACGACGAAAACGGAGTTGAATACAAGACCTTTAACGCTAAAGACGGGCATGGACTTGCTAAAATGACAAAAAACGGCTTTATAACAGCAATCATTACGGGCAGAAATAACGGAACAGTCGACAGAAGAGCCTCAGATTTAAGAGTTACAGAAGTTTTTCAGGGGGTAAGAAACAAACTTCCGATACTTGAAGCAATTATGCAAAAGTATGAACTTGATTTTTCTCAAGTGTCTTATATGGGTGACGATGAACCTGATATTTGCATTCTTGAAAAAGTTTCAATAGCGGCATGTCCTGCCGATGCTGTCGATAAAGTTAAGCATGTCTGCAACTATCACTCGTCGCTAAACGGAGGAAAAGGAGCGGTTCGCCAGTTGTGCGATTTCATTTTTGATAATAAAATAGATTAGGATTAGATATAAAATTTAAAAGGGGATAAGTTTATGTACGAAATAAAAACACAAGCATATTTTTCGGCAGCACACCATTTGTTGAATTACGACGGAGAATGCGAAAACCAACACGGGCACAACTGGATGGTTGAAGCATTTGTCACAGGTTCAACTCTTGATAAAAGTAATATTTTAATTGACTACAAAGTGTTAAAAAGAGAACTTAACGCTGTTTTAGATACACTTGACCATAAAGATTTAAACGACTTGCCGGAATTTGCGGGAGAAAGTCCGTCAAGTGAAATGATTTCTGCTTATATTTATACAAAATTAAAAGAAAAAATAGTTCAATTGAGCAAAATTACGGTCTGGGAAACTCAAACATCATGCTGCTCATATTTTGAAGCCCAATAATAGTACTAAAAGGAGAGTTAAGTAATGGATATAATCGCATCGGCACTAATGGGAATAGTGCAGGGATTGAGCGAATTTTTACCGATATCAAGTTCCGCTCATATCGTTTTTACGTCCAATTTCTACAAGATTTTTCAACATACACAAATTCAAACAGAGCAATCAACACAAGAAATTTTCCTTGATATTATGTTACATCTTGGAACATTGATTGCAGTTTTGATTTATTTCAGAAAAGATATTTGGGAAATTATAAAAGCCTTGTGGAATGCAATAAAATCAAAGAATTACGAAAATCCGCAGGCGAAATTAGGTTTATATATAATCGCAGGTACAATTGTAACTATAATTTTAGCACTGCCGTTGGAAAAAGTCGCAAGTCATCTGGTATTTCACCCTGCACTTGTAGGCGGTTTGTTAATATTAACAGGCGGAATTTTATTTTTCAGTGAATATCTGTCAAAGAAAAAAGTTGCAAAAACCGAAACCGTAAATTTAATTCAAGCCTTACTTATCGGACTGGCACAGGGAATTGCGGTTTTACCGGGGTTGTCACGTTCGGGGTGGACAATTGCAACAGGATTATTCTTGGGACTTGACAGAAAATCAGCGGCAAGATACTCGTTCTTGTTGAGTATTCCGATTATTCTCGGGGCATCCATGGTGTATCCGTTCATAAAAATCGACATGGCGGAAGCACTAAATTATAACTGGACGGCGATAATAATCGGCACAATAATTTCTGGTATTGTAGGATATTTATGTATTAAATATTTTATGAAATTTATTTCAAAATTTTCACTTAACATATTTGGATATTATTGTGTTATAATAGGTTTGTTCACATTAGTATTTTT
>CAMAGQ010000029.1 GCA_945833895.1 uncultured bacterium | reverse complement strand
TTAATTTCATTTAGAATCGGGTTTTTCACGTTTTCTTCTTTTCTAATGATAATCTATTGTTTATGTATTTATTGATAATTCAATATTAATATTGGCAATTCAATAAATATATTGAATAATGGATTTTAAACCCAAAAAATAATACCCTATGCGGGTATTATTTTTTGATTAAATAATTTAACAATCTTATTATTCTATATCAAGATTGTCAGCGGCTTGAAGCTGTTTTTTCTTCATATTGTGCACAACTGCATCAACTAACAACTCATAAGATTTCATACTTTCGATGTTTGGAAATTCTTCTTTGAGTTGGGCTCTGACCATTGCTTCCAGCTCTTGTTCGTCAGAAAACGTTTGAATATCCTCAACGCCTGTGATTGACTCTAAATAATCCGTTGTGCTTTTATCAAGTTTATTCTTGTTTGAAAATGCCAGCCAGCCAAAACGCGGATTAACACTTTCTTTAATTTTTTTAATAATTTCTAAATTTTTAAATCGGTTTAGCATGACTACCTCTACTTTTTACTTTGTATTAATTAAAAGTCTCGTAAATAAATTAATTGACTATTTTCATCATCTATTTTACAAAAATTAACAAAATTGTCAAATTACTTATAATTTACTGAAGTCTGTCAAATGATTATACTTCTCTTTCAGTAATGTCAAAAGCGCAATTCTGTTATTTTTAACGTTTTCATCTTTATCCATTACCAATACATCATCAAAAAATTTAGTTACAAACGGGTTAAGATTTTCCAAATTTTGTAAGTAATTTTTGTAATCTGTATCAGAAGTTATTTTTTTGACTTCATTATAAAGAGATTTTTCAGCATCTTCTACGAAATATTTTTCATCAATTTTATCAGATGAATTGTCTTTCAAAATTCTGATAACTCTGTTTGCATTTTCCACTAACTGCGGAGAGTTCAAGTCTTTTACAATTTGAACTCTCTGTGCGTAATCCGCGATATTTTCAAGCGGATTTTTAACAGCACAGGCTTCAAGAACATTTTTATTGTAATTTTCGCTTAGGAATATTATCATTCTTTGGATGAAAAATTCGTTAACTTCTTCCGCACAATCTCTTTGTACCGGTAAAAGTTTTAGTGAAGATTTAATATATTTGTCGATATTTATGTTAAGGTTGCTATCTAAGACAGTTCTGATAACACCTAGAGCCGCTCTTCTGACTCCCAGCGGGTCAGATGAGCCTGTAGGTTTTTTACCTGCCGCAAATACTGCACATACGGTATCAATTTTATCGGCAATACCAACGATTTGTCCTTCAATTCCTTTTGCTGTTTCGCTTTCAGCGTTTAGCGGGAAGTAGTGTTCTTTTATACCTTGAACAACTTTTTCGTTTTCTTTTGAAACTCTTGCGTAATCAGCACCGATAAATCCTTGCAATTCCGTAAACTCAAATACAAGGTTTGTTGTTAAATCGGCCTTACACAACTGAGCGGTTCTGACGATATCGGTGTCAGGAAGGTTTAAATCCTGAGCAATTTTCTTTGATGTTTCGATTAGTCTTTGAGTTTTGTCATACATTGACCCCATTCCCTTTTGGAAGGTTACCCCTTTTAGTGCTTCAACGTAATCAACAAGCGGTTTTTTCGTATCTTCATTAAAGAAAAATACAGCATCATCAAGTCTTGCTTTGATTACTCTGACGTTTCCGGCTTGAACATTTTTGAACTCATTGCCGATATAGTTTGTCATTGTAATAAATTTATTTATAAGTTTTCCGTTTTTATACAGTGCAAAATATCTTTGGTGAACTGCCATAACTGTAACGGTAACTTCTTCAGGAATATCAAGATATCTCGGGTCAAATTCGCAAAGTGCAGGAACCGGATATTCTGTGATAAATGTAACTTCTTCTAACAAATCCTCCGTGTAATAAGGTTCTGCACCAACTGTTTGTGCTGTTTCTTTTGCCTTTTTGATAATAATTTCTTTACGTTCGTTCTGGTCTGCAATTACGTAAACTTTTCTCATAATATCAAGATAGTTGCGAGGATTGTCAATAAGAACTTTTTGTTCTGAAAATCTGTGACCTCTTGAATAAATAGAAGATTCTTTATCGATAATTTTAATCTTAACTTCATCATTATCTAAGATTGAAACAATCCATTTGATAGGTCTTGAGAATTTTTCTTCATTGTAACCCCATCTCATGAAGTGTGAGCCTTGTAATTTCATAAATATTGACGGAACGTTTTCTTTTAACAGTTCAGAAATTGATTTACCTTTCACAACGATTTTTGCGTGTACGTAGTTATTTTCAACATACAAATCGTCTGCTGTCAGGTTATTTTTTCTTGCAAAACCTTCGCCTGCTTTTGTTAGATTTCCGTTTTCGTCGTAAGCAACGGTCTTTATAGGACCTTTTATGATTTTTTCTTCATCAGCTGTTTTAGAGTCAAGTCCGTCAACGATTACGGCAAGTCTTCTCGGTGTTGCGTAAACTTTAATATCGTCAAATTTTATTTTGTTATCATTTAAGAAATTTTTAAATCCGCAGTTTAATTGTTCAATTGCTTGCGGGATAAACTTATAAGGTAATTCTTCTGTTCCAACTTCCAATAAATAAATGCTCATTTTAAATCCTCTATATCTCTATTGTCTGCTAAAATTATAGTAAAAGCATGGTTTGTTGTAAATATAATATTAATTTTTACTAAAAATCCAGAAACCACTTTTTTGTTCAGGTTGAGCAGATTTTTTTGTTTCTTGCGGATTATTCCTTAGTCTTATGTTGCTTACGCCAAGTTTTACGACTTCTTCTTCCACCATCTTTTTTTTTTAGCAATCGTAGTTGAAGATTCTTTGTTTGACGGATTTTCGTTGAATACGCTTGCGGTTAAAGTTGCTGTATATACAGGAGTTGTGTGAGCATAGTCAAATATAATCACCCCGTTGGCGTTCATCAATCTTGACTGGTGAATTTGTTTGATTAAATCTTCAGGTGCACCGCCCATAAATGTTACAAATAATCCTGCGTATAGGTCTGTTTTGTAATTTTTTATCCGCATAATATCGTACATCATTGTGCTGAGCATTTTAGGGTCGTAAGTTAAAAATAACGGTGTAAATCCGTCAACATAGTTTTCGGTTGTCCATTTTGTCCAATTTTGTTGCTTTGTTGACAGAGCAGCGGCAATATCAGGAAAGATTACCGTGCTTACGTATGTGTGTTTTCTTCTGCACAATTCACCTGCTCTTTTTACAAAATTTGAAACTTTATCTCTGCGATATTGATTCCAATCGTACCAACTTACATCCGCTGTTGTTAACTCTATAGGGTCAGTTCCGTACAGGTCTTTAAACTCTTCTCTTGCGTATGTTGTAAATCCCCAGGCGTTCATATCGTTGCCGGCATTGGCATTCGGGTATCTTATGTAATCAAGATTTATGCCGTCAGGATTATAGGTTGTTATGATTTCATCAAGCAACTCCAGTAAAAATTCCTGTACTTCAGGGTTCGCAGGGTCAATAAAATATCCGTTGTGTTCCGATACGGATTTTGTTGCACCGACAGAATCCGCTCCTCGTTTGGTTTTGTTTCCCCAGTCAGGTCTTACGGCAAGTATGCTTGACGGATTGCTGTATGGCGGTTGGTTTCCCACATAGAAAGATTGAAACCAGATGTGAACCTGTATTCCTCTTTTGTGTGCTTCTGTTATCCAAACTTCTAACGGGTCAAAGCCTTGAAAGGTTTCGTTTTGTATAGTAAATCCGTATTTATTCATTGTCGCACTCGGGAAAATTGTTTTTCCATGAAAATAGGTTTCCAAAAAGATGCTGTTAAACCCGTCGGTTTTCATTTTATCAAGTGTTGCAATAATTTGTTCTTTTGAAGTTTCAGTCGGACGAATCCATGTTCCTTTCATTTCGTTTTTCATGTACGGAAGAGAGGTTTTTATTGCCATGCCTGCCGCATCAATCGCTTCTTGAGTATATTGTTTTAATATAGAACTGTTCTTGGTTTCGGTTTCTGCGATTTTAAGATAGTTTTCCGCCGTTTGAATATATGAGTTTGGTAAGGTTGCGTTGTAACCCGGCATGCGATTTGCATAAAAATTCATCAGGTTTTTTGCTTCTGAAATTTTAGATTTTGCTTCGTAAGTATAACTTTCAGAGGTCGTATATACGGTTAGGGTTTTGTTCATTATATCGACGTAAACCTTTGAACCTACAGACAAATTTTGAACTATCCAGTTTTTCGCAGAGCCGTGACCGCTGATTACTATACCGTTGTTTGGGATAGTTGAATCCGCACCGCTGATTGAGGTTACAATATTATCTTCAACGATTGCTTCTGCTCCAAATTCGTTAGTTCCCGTGTGAACTCCGTAGTTTGGTGTATAAATGACAAGTTGATTTGTGCCTCTTCCTCCGGGGAAATGGTTTGAGGCAAGTAACGGGTCGATTGAGGATATTTTTGTTGATACTTGTTTAAAAATCACTTCAGAACCGCTAAAGATTAACGGGGAAAATGAGTGGACAAATTCCTCTTCAACTTGTGTGTCTGGTTCATCAAGAAGTTTTATTTCGTGTGAAAATGCGGCTTCTGTGGTGGATAATAGTGATAAAATTAAAATTGTCAGATACGCTTTTTTCACTTCTTTTGTCTGCTCCCCTTTTTATAATAGTTTGTGTTTTTGTATTTTACTTGCTCTATTTCTTTTATCTTACCGGATAATTTTGTGTTTGATGGATTTATAATATACGCTTTTTTGTAGTATTGATTTGCTCTCAGTAAATCTCCCAATTTTTCGTACATGACTGCCATTTTTATCAGTATTTCGTAATTTTCGCCATGCCCGTTTTCAAGAGCGGTATTATAAAAATATAATGCTTTTTCGTACTCGTTTCGTTTGTAATAATATTCCCCAAAGTAGTAATTGGTTCGGGCGTTATGTTTGTCCATTTTTAGAGCATTAAAGAAATATTCTTTGGCATAATTGTTATTGTTTTCCAAGTCATAAATACGTGCCATTTGAACCATATAACGTAAATTTTGAGGTTCAATACGTGTAAGTATAAAATATTCCCCGCTTGCTTTTTGTAACAGGTTTTCCTGTTCCTTTTTGTCTGTTGCTTTTAGGGCTTTTTCAAAATAAGAATCGGCTCTGTTTAGCACAGTATTTTTATCGATTACGGAATAATCGATAGTGCTGTCATTATATTTTACAGTCCCATATTCTACAGCGAAAGAAGGACAGCCTAATGCAAGTAAAACTAACAAACAGGCAGTCCTTTTTGCCATATTATAAATCTTTGTATGTTGGAGATGTATTAGTGTCATGGTGGAAGAATGAATAATCTTCTGCAGCAGGATCTGTATATACATATAACTTTCTCCAGAATCTTACAAATTTATTTTGTTTTCTGAATGCTTCCTCGTCATTTGTGTAAAACTCTTCACTGTTAGAACGTGCTTTAGTTACAGAAATAGCATCAGCCATTTGTGCAGAGTATCCGTTGTTTCTGACAGCCGTAGGGTTTGTCATTTCATCAACTGATATTGCTGCGTGTGCGACAGCAGGAATTGTTGCAGCTATTGCGATAAGTAATAATTTTTTCATAGTCACCTCTTTTTATATAAATTATAGTTTTTTTTTACTACTATTGCAATAATATTATAATTTGTTTACATAACTTCGTCATATACTGTTTGAATGATTTTTTCATTATTTTAATGAAATGTTTAACGACTCTGAAATAACTTCTTCAAGTTTGTTCAACAAATCTTTTTCAGGAACTTTAGCGACGATTTCGCCCTTTTTGAATACAAGTCCTTCGCCGATGCCGCCTGCAATTCCGAAATCAGCATGCTTTGCTTCCCCCGGTCCGTTCACAACACAGCCCATTGTAGCAATTGTTATAGGGTAATCAAGATTTTTAAACCTGTTTTCAACTTGTTTTGCCAGGTTAATCAAGTCAATTTGAGTTCTTCCGCAAGTCGGGCATGAAACAAAATTAACTCCATGGTTTCTAAGTTTCAGACTTTTTAGAATTTCGTAGCCTGCATAAACTTCTTCAACCGGATTTTCAGTAAGCGAAACTCTTATTGTGTCACCAATACCCATTGCAAGTATTGCACCCATACCCACAGATGATTTTATTAAACCGTTTTTCAATGTTCCTGCCTCTGTTATACCTAAATGCAGAGGATAGTCAACCCTTTGGGACATCAATTCGTACGCTTTGATTGTTGTTAAAACATCGGAGGATTTTAACGATATTTTTATAAGGTCAAAATCAAGGTCTTCCAATATTCTTACATGTGACATTGCACTTTCTACCATTTTTTCGGCAAGCGAAACTTCAAGGTCTTGCAAATTTTTATCCAATGAACCTGCGTTTACACCTATTCTTATAGGTGTTTTTTGCTGTTTTGCAAGTTTTACGACTGTTTCAACATTTTCACGTTTGCCGATATTTCCCGGGTTTAATCTTAATGCGGAAATTCCGTTATTAATACATTGCACTGCCAGTTTGTAATCAAAATGAATATCTGCAATCAGCGGAACAGGTGAAGTCTTTACCAATGTTTTAATTGCATCTGCGGCATCTTCGTTTAAAACTGCGAGTCTTACAAGTTCACAACCCGCATCTGCCAGTTCTCTGATTTGACGTGATGTTTTTTCTATATCTCTTGTGTCAGTGTTACACATTGACTGTACGGAAATCGGGTTATTATTACCGATTTTTACATTTCCGATTGTAATTTCTTTGGTTTTTCTTCTGTTTATCATAAAATAATTGTAGCACAATAAAAAAGAAAAGAGAGGGATATTTATGAGAGTTGCCGTATTGTCTGACTTACACGCTAATGCTCAAGCCTTAGAGGCTGTTATGAGTGATGTTGTATCACAAAAATGTGAGCATGTTTTTTGTCTTGGGGATATTGCTTTAGCAGGGCCTCAGCCAAAAGAAGTTGTTGAGTATGTAATGGAGCAGGATTCGTGGACAATAATTCAAGGTAATACTGATAAAATGATTGCTCAATACGGCACTGATGTTGCGGAATTCTTAGAGGCTCAATATCCTGTTATGGCAAACGCAATTGCTGATGATGTGACAATTCTGTCTGATGCTCACCGTGCATTCCTTAATAATTTACCTCCGATGCTTGAGTTTGAAGTTGAAGGATGTACTGTTCTGTTGGTTCATGGTTCACCAAGAGCAAACAATGAGGATATTTTACCGAATATGCCGCTTGAAACTGTTGAGGAAATTATTTCGGGCGTTAACGACAGTTTAATTTTGTGCGGTCATACGCATATTCCTTGCGGATATCAAACAAGAACCAATCAAACAGTGGTCAATGTCGGCAGTGTAGGTCGTCCGATGACAACTGACCCAAAGGCTTGCTATGCGGTTATTGATTTTAATAACGGGTCTTTTGAAATTAATCACAGATTCGTTGATTATAACAACATTAAGGCGGCTAAAATTATGTCTGAACGTGGGTTTATCGGTGCTGACAGGCTCGCTGATTTGCTCTTAAATCCCGTTGAAAGACACGTTTAATTTATAAAAATGGAAGATTTACAAAAAAGTTTTGAAACCCTGCAACAGGAATATCGTGAAGTCTTTAATTCGACTGCGGAGGAAATTATTACACTCTGTGAAAATTTAAGACCTGACGGAGTTCGTGGTGATATTCTGGAGGTTTATGAAAACAATTCGGCAGGGTATCTTTGGCAGAACGATTTTTTGAATGAGTTGGAAATTCGTCTAAAAAATACCGTCAAAGAATTAAATGAACAAATTTCTGATGAGAGGACAAAATACAATTGTGCCGGCTGCGGAGTTTGCTGCAGGTTTGCGGTGAGTGAATTTTCTCCCGATGAATTGAAAATAAAGGCTCAAAAAGGCGACAATTACGCAAAACAATTTACGTCCGTGTTTGTTCCTTATGCCTCTATTGAAGAGGTAAAGAAAATTTACCCTGAGTATGTGGAATTTTTAGAAAAGAGTGCAATCGGTAAATATTATTTTTATCATTGTCCGAAAGTTACGGAGGATAACAGATGTCCCGATTACGAAAATCGTCCGCAAATTTGCAGAGATTTTCCCGAGGTTTCCAATGTTTTTCTTCCTAAATCTTGCGGATATTCAGGGTGGAAATTGAAATCTCAATCTGTTTCACTTAAACTGAGAGCAGAAATTGAAATAATAAACTTTTATATAAATAAAATCAAGGGATTAAAGAATAGATGAAAATTTTATCAGGACTTAATTTAGACGAAATAGAACAGATTACGGACTCGCTCGGTGCGACAAAATTCAGAGCAAGACAAATTCACAACTGGATTTATCTGAAATCGGTTAAAGAAATTGATGAAATGACTGATTTGTCTTTAAAATTCAGGGAAGAGTTAAAAAAAGTTGCAACTGTATCTGATGTAAAAATTAAGGTTAAGCAGGTCAGCACAGACGGTACTATCAAGTATTTGCTTGAATATCCTGACGGTGAGTGCGTCGAAACTGTTTTGATGAGGTTTGATAACAGGGCAAATTTGACAGCGTGTGTAAGTTCGCAGGTCGGATGTGCCGTTAATTGTTCTTTTTGTGCGACAGGCAAGCGTGGCTTTATCAGAAATCTTTCTTATAAAGAAATTATCGAACAGGTTTTGACAATCCAAAGAGATACAGGGCTAAAGGTTACAAATGTTGTGTTTATGGGACAGGGCGAACCTTTGTTAAATCTTGATAACGTATTGAAGGCTATGGAAATGTTTAACGAAAATTTCCAAATTGGAGCAAGACGTTTAACTGTTTCAACTTCAGGTATAATTCCGCAGATACGAAAACTTGCTGACCTTGATATGCAATCTACTCTTGCACTTTCGTTGCACGCTCCAAACAGTGAAACAAGACTAAAACTTATGCCGATTGAGGCTAAATATAATATGAAAGAGTTACACGGTGCGTTGAAGTATTACGTTGAAAAAACGGGCAGAAGAATTACTATTGAATATCTTTTGATAAAAGATTTGAACGATACAATTGATTCCGCAAAACAACTTGCAATGTATTTGAAAGATATTAAGTGCAATATTAATTTAATCCCGTACAATCCGACAGAAAAGAACGATTATAAACGTCCGTCAAATAATGCGATTATGAAATTCAAGTCGTTGATGGAACATTCGGGGAAAAAAGTTACCGTACGACTGGAGCGTGGTGCTGATATTGATGCCGCTTGCGGACAGTTACGCGGGAAAGTTTCTTAATTGAGAAAATATTTTACATTGATTTAAGGATATTATGATTATGAATTATGATAAATTTACCACAGAAGATTTTAGACAAAAATTAAATGAAGTTATAAATAATAATAGCGAACAAGAGTGTATTTATAAACTGTCAGAAATTTATGACGGGTGTTCTAAAAAGGATTATCTTGAGTTAATTGATGCTCAATTAAAGACTTTGCTTGAACCTTACAAAAACGGTTCTATCGGGCTTGCACAGATAAATCCTGTCGCTGGTGACATTGAATATAATGCGAAAAAAGTCGTTAAATATATCATCCACGCTCAAAATATCGGGCTTGATATGGTTATATTCCCCGAACTTATTCTTATGGGCTATCCGATTGAAGATACAATCGACAGACATCCTGTTATTGTTCGGGAAAACGTTAAATGGCTGAAAGAAATTGCCAAGATAACGACTTCGACAACGGCTCTTGTGGGGTTTGTTGAACCGAGAAAAAGCGGACATTTAACTGGAAAGAAATATTATAATTCTGTTGCTGTTTTATCTGGCGGTGAAATTAAATATATAGTCAGAAAATCTTTACTTCCGACATATTCGGAGTTTAACGATTACAGGTATATTGAACCTTCGCCGGTTGTCGGGTGCCAGCCTGCCGATACTCTTGGAAATTTTGACGGTGATAAAATTTGTGATTGTGCTAAGACAATGATTGTAAATGGTAGAAAATACGGAGTTTCTATCTGTGAAGACTGTTGGAATAATAAGGAGTTTTTCAATGATACAACTTTGTATTCTTTAGACCCGATTGAAGAGTTATCTAAAGAAAATCCTGATGTTTTTATAAACTGTTCCGCATCTCCGACAAGAGCAAAGAAAGAACAGTTAAAACACAATATGCTGTCGTTTATTTCTCAAAGATATTCCGCTCCGATTGTTTATGTAAATCAGGTCGGTGCGATTGATAACAGTTCGTTTGACGGTTCAAGCCGTGTTTTTGATAAGGACGGTAAACTTCTGGCAAGAGCGAAATCGTTTAAGGAACAGTTCCTTATTGTTAATCCTGAAATGGGTTTAGGGAAGATTTATCCGTTGACAAAAGGTTTAGAAAAGACTTTAACCGAGCAAAAAATCTATACGCTTGAGTATGAGCCTGATTTAGAAAGAACTTATAAAACTATTATTCAGGGTGTTCGGGATTATTTCAATAAAACAGGATTTAAAAGGGCTGTTTTAGGTTTGTCGGGCGGTTTGGATTCTACTGTTTGTGCCGTCTTACTTGCTGATGCGATTGGGGCAGAAAACGTTTTTGGTGTTAGCATGCCGTCAAAGATTACAAGTTCGGAAAGTAAAAACGATGCACAGAAGTTAGCGGAAAACCTTGGTATAAATTTCACGGAAGCAAGTATTAAAGATATGGTTGAAACAACAAACAACTGTTTGCAAAATTTATTTTCGACAGTTGAAAAATCTTGGAATTGCCGTTATAAACAATCGTTTACGATGGATAATATTCAGGCAAGGTCACGGGCGATGTTCTTGTGGGGAATAAGTAACGAGTTTGAAAGATGTCTGCCGATTGCAACCTCAGACAAATCCGAATTGTATATGGGTTACGCAACAATAAACGGTGATATGTCAGGCGGGTTTGCACCGATTGCCGATGTTCCGAAAACTAAACTTTTTGCACTTGCTCGCTGGATGAATGAAAATAGAGAAGTTAAAAACGCAATTCCTGAGGCTGTAATTCTCAAAAAACCGGGGGCTGAACTTGCAATAAATCCTAAAACAGGCAAGCCGTTGATTGCCGAAGATGCTCTTATGCCGTATGAGTTTCTTGACGAAATTATCTGGAGAATTGAGAATAAAAAAGAATACTATTCCGATATGCTGAATTCTGAGTTCTTGTACGAGAAGAAAAATCCTGTTTCAAAAGAAACAAAGATTGAGTGGCTGGATAAGTTCTACCGTCGAATGTCTACGGCTTTATACAAATGGTCAATTTTACCGCCGTCAGTTATTGTCGATTCACGTTCTATAAATAAATTTGACTACAAACAGCCGATTACCTCCTCAAGAATAAATTACAAGGGCTGTGATGCGGCTGAAATTGAACAGAAAATTCACTCACTATTTTAATATGTTACAGTGTATTAAGTTGAGTTTTGAAGCTGGTATGGCTGGAATTTAATCATAATGGCAATGTTCAAGATTCTTCAATTTTATATAGTGCGGATGTTAAATTTTATGCTATCATATTTGCTAAGGAACTCCTATGATAAAGAAAAATATTTTCAGTTTATTGTATAAACATTCACCTTTGAACTTTTATACAAATAACGATAACCATACAATAATAAAATCTGTTCATAACCCTTCAATCGGCTACGAGTTCGATAGAGAGTTTGACGTGGACGAAATTCATACTATCTGGAAGGAAATAAGATTACATAAAAGAATTTCTACAATTTGTATTTTCCTATTGTTTATTGCTTCTTTGTATGAGTTTATTTTCCCGCACTTTTCGCTGTTTGTGAATAATACGTGGGTTATCAATGCTCTTATTATGCTCGGAGTTTTACTTATTGTGTGTAATTTGAGTACATTGTTGTGTAAGGATATTTTTCAAAAAAGATTGTTGAAAACTTTCGGCGAGTATAAGGTTGTTAAGTTCTTACCGACAGAAGAGGTAGATAATAAATATTATTCAATATTTAAGATTGAACTTATAAAAGCACTTGTTGTCATTGCAATTTTTGTTTCGGCATTTGTTTTTATTTCACCGTTTGATATTGCTCAAAAACTTGTCGATAAAGGCAGATATGGCGAAGTTATAAAGTTGACAACACTGGGGGCGAAGTTATTCCCGATTGCTCAGGAATGGTATGCGTTACGTGGTTATGCAAAGTTTAAGACGGGTGATTATGCAGGCTCTATCACGGATTACGATATGGCGTATAAACTCAGTGCGGATGAGTTTAATATTATGAATTTTGATAACAAAATTTTTGTAAAATACTATATCAAAGATTTTGAGAGTGCTTTAGATGATTTCGATATGGAAATTCAAAAGGCTCAAAACGAAAACGAACGTGATCAGTTCTTGTGGGATAAGGCTCAGTTTTTATACAATATAAAAGATTACGCAGATGCTTTGGCTATTTATAATGAATTGATTGTAAACGCTGATGAGGACAGAGTTTTTCTTCTTAAAGACCGCTTGTATCTTGAACGTGCTCAGGTGTTTAAAAAATTAGGCGATACTGCATCTGCTCAATCCGATATTGAAAGTGCAGGAGTTTCGGAAGAAGATTTGCAAGATAACCCGATTCCTCAGCCTGTTTTGATGTTGGATGAAGAAACTTTTGAATAATCTTTTTTGAGTGAAATTTGTTTTTTTAGTATAATAAAGTTATGGATAGTGAGAAGAAGATATTAGCAATAAATTTTGGCGGAATCGGCGACGAAATATTTTTCTTGCCGACATTGATTTCGCTAAAAAAAGAATTCCCGAAATCAAAAATAACCCTTGCTCTTGAACCACGCAGCAAAGGCGTTCAAGACTTAACTTCAATTATTGACGAACTTATTTTGATTGACGTTAAAGGTAAAAATAAGTATTTTGAAATGTTGAAACTTCTTACCGCTGTTTGGCAGGGGAAATTTGATTTGGTTGTTTCTTCTGGCGGAAATAAATTGATTAGTATTTTGCTGTTTTTGACGGGAATAAAAGAGCGTTGCGGGTATGATACAGGTGCTTTAAGCCGACATTTGCTTACTCATCCCGTTAAACTCAATAAAAAACAGTATGCCTGTGCTATGTATCATGATTTAATCCGTGATATTACAACTCACAATACCGAACTTCCTGAAATTGAAGTTGAAAAAAGAGATAAAATCGTTAATTCCGTACTTATTCACCCCGGAGTTAGTAAATTAAGCGTTCAAAAAGGTTGTATAAAAACGATTACACCTGAGGTTTGGGCAAAAACAATAGATTTGCTTGTTGCAGAAGGTAAAAAAGTCATGCTCGTTGGCGGTCCTGATGACAAGGAATGTATAGAAACAATTCTGGCAAATGTCAGAACTCAAAATTTTACGAATTTATACGGCACAACCAAAAATCTCAAAGATTTGGCGGGGTTGATTTCTTCTGCGGAGAAGTTTCTGTGTTCTGATTCAGCACCTTTGCATGTTGCGGTTGCCCTGAAAGTTAAAACTTACGTAATCTTTGGACCAACGGATAAGGATGCTCTCATTCCACAATCAGAAAATGTTGTTCCTATTATGGCTTCCGATAACTGTGAATTAAAGCCGTGCTTGTGGGCAAGACGTCAGACAACTTGTGAAAACTTAGATTGTTTGCGAATTTCGGCAGCACAAATTTGTGAAACGGTTTGTAAAAAATAAAAACTACTTTTGTAGTAATTGTTAAAAAATGTAAAAATTTCAACTGATTACGCAAATTTTGTGAAAAATATGCCTTTATATATGTGTAGGTAACAGTGTATAAAGGTGTATGATTTATGGCTTTTAGTCCTGTAGCAACATTCGCATTTGTCGGAACAAATTACAATAAGGTCGCAAATGGTGACTGGACACGGTATCCTGTGCTTGGCGGTCAGTGTATTAATGCTGCTGAATCTACAGTTCAAGCGGTTGCAAAAGAGAGCAGTGTCTTTGCTAACGCCTATGGTAAAGCCGCAAACGGGCTTAGCAACCTTGCTAAATCCGATAAAGTTTTTAATGGGGTTTCTAAAGTTGTTAAATTCTTAAAAAATAATATAAATCCGCTTATTGTAGCATCAGGTGTTACAAAAGTTGCACTTGCCAAAAAAGAAGATAGAGAAAAGACTATATATTCAGAAGGCGGGATGATTACAGGCATGTTCTTAGGTGAAGGCTGGATGAAAGGTCATCTGGACAAGGTTGTTTTGAGCAAACTTCCTATTTCTAAGAAGTGGTTGCCTGTAGTTAGAGGAACTCTGTTTGTTGCAGGTTCTTTAACTGCTTCAACTATCGGGCAAAAAATAGGGAAATACTTATTCGGTAAAGTTGAGGTATCAAGACAAGAAAAGGCTGAAAAACAGGCTTTACAGATAAAAGAAGCCTTGCAGCCTGACAAAGAACCTTACGAACCAATGAATTTGAAAGCATAATTGTGAACTTCTATACAATTTTGAGTCTTTCTATGTTGAATAATTTATAAAAAATAATTAAC
>CAMAGQ010000028.1 GCA_945833895.1 uncultured bacterium | reverse complement strand
TCAATTAATTGCTACTTTTATCGTAATGTTGTTAATACTTCTTAACGGGTGATATTTAATATATAACAAGTGTGTGTTATGGTGATATTTTACATGTAAGATTTATATTTCAAGTTTACAATTGAGAAAACTCTTTTTTCCAAGTATGCAAAAAATACAACGCCGCAACAAAATAAACCAACCACATCAGAACAGTAGCAAAACAATTTGAACCGCTGAAATAGGCTTGCAGCCACATTATTACAGAAATTCCATTCACAATAATCCAGATGTGCCACTGTTCAATGCAACGTTTGACAGTAAAAAGCATGCCTAATATAGAAAAAATTGAAGTAATCGCATCAAGAACAGGATTTTTGTCATGTAGCTGCATCAGTATAAACCCGCCGATTACGGTTAAAATAATCGCACCCAACAAATACAAAATGCGTTCTTTATCTGACAATTTCGTTTTAATAATTTCTGCCGTATCTTTTTTCAAATGCTGACGCCATTTGAATATCCCGTAAATTTGCATCGGAAAATAATAACACATATACAATGCAAGATTTCCGAACAATCCGTTTTTATAAGACAAATACGAGTAGCAAAGAGTTCCCGCAAGCCCGAAAAAATAACACGAGATTTTCCCTTTCCCCGCAAGAATTGTGTAACTAATTCCAAACACTGCAGAAACAGTTGCGACAGGATTATCTTTCAACGTAACCGATAAAATCAAAATTACCAACAAAACGCACGGAAAAATTATCCTTTCGTACTTTCCCCAGCCCGTTACAAATTCATCTGTCAGATATTTACGCAACCTTTCCACTACACCTCCGAAATTTATCTGGAATATATTTCGTGTTTTGACGGTACAGTTTGAGGTTCTTCGTAATTTTTTATGTATTCAACGGCATCTTCTGGGGTTTGTGCAATATAAAATAAATTTGCAGAAATTTTATTCGCAAAATTTTCTGAAATTATCGTGTCAAAAAATCTCAAAAGATTATCGTAAAAACCGTCTGTATTCAGGATAACAATAGGTTTTTTGTTATAACCCAACTGTTTTTGAACAATCATTTCGGAAAGTTCTTCCAACGTACCAAAACCGCCCGCAAGTGCAATCACCGCATCAGAAATTTTATCCATTTTCTCTTTACGCTCACGCATTCCGTCTGTTGAATAAAACTCGTCGCAGTTGTCAGTACGGCAACCCATTTCAATCAATCTTTGAGGCATTACCCCATAAATCTTGCCGCCGTTATTTTTAACCTGTTCCGCACAAGCCCACATCAAGCCGAGCGTACTTCCGCCGTAAACAATATCGTATCCGTTTTGCCCGAGCAATTCACCCAAACGCTTTGCATCTTCGTAATATTCAGGTTTTAGAAAATTACTTGAAGAAGCAAAAACGCAGACTTTTTTTACATTATTCATTGAAGTTCCCGCCTATTCTATAGTAGTGTGAACACGCAACGCCTGTTCCTGAACTTGAACAATCAGCCCTTAAATCCTCTATCGCCCAACCTGAGCCAAGCGGCGAGATATTCCCGTCGATAAAAATGTTCAAACCAAAAACATCTTTGCCCCACATATTAGGACCTTTCAATCCGTTCATATCAAACATCATCAAAAATACAGGATGATAAATGTCCTCATCTTTTATATCCTTAATCCCGATAATTTTATTATTTTTTGTGAGGTATAATTTGTCAAAATAGTACCTGTCCGTGGATTTCACTACAGAAGAATTCATATAATGAAGTTTATATTTTTTTTGAACGGAATTATTTTCAGAAATTCTCAAATAAGGTTTAACAAGAGTCATCATAATTTGTTCTCTTGCCGCATCATCTTTCGCTTTTTTGAAACTTTTAATGATATCTGTTTCCGAATGAGCATTCATCGCATTGAATACATATTCCATTTTGTTAATGGTTTCATTCCACAGCGAAATATACGTAACCTCTTTTGAGGCAATAAAACGAGTCGGCACAAACATCAAACATACCGCAAATATAACAAAAATTGTTATAGAATATTCAACTTTCCAAAAGCGTTTTTTCATAAAAATTATTCTCTTGCTAAATCTATGCGTTTCTTTTCTTCAAGAAGTTTTTCATAAACCCACTCAGGAACAAAATTTTTACCCAAAATGATTTGCCCGTTCATGATGTTTGGTGTGTGGAAATCAGAACCGCCTGTCACAATCAAGCCCAATTCTTCCGCCATTGATGAGAAATACTCAACACAAGCTGGTGAATGTTTTCTGTGATAAGCCTCAATACCGCGTAAACCGCAGTTCATAAGTTCTTTGATAAGAGTTTCCGCAATGTCCAAATCGTGAGGATGTGCGATTACAGGAATTCCGCCCGCATCGTAGATAATTTCAATCGCATCAAACGGCGAAACGGTTTTTCTCTGAACATAAACAGGTGAATCATCGTGGATATATTTTGCGTAAGCATCCATAATATTATTTGTTCCGCCTGCATTTGTAATAGCCTTTGCAATGTGCGGACGTCCGATACTACCGCCTTCTGCAACAAGTTTTTTGATATCGTCAAACTTAATTCTGATACCTTCTTTTTGAGCCAAAAGTCTGATAATTTCTTTTGTTTGTTTTATTCTGGCTTGCTGCTGAGTTTTCAAAAGTTCAACAAAATCGCTGTTATTTGTGTCCATGAAATATCCAAGAATATGAACTTCGTAATTTTTGTACAAAGTATTTATTTCAATACCTTTGATAATTTCGATTTTGTCAGACAAACCTTTTTCTTTGATATAATTTTGAGCGACATCATACGCTAAAATGTTATCGTGATCGGTGATAGCAATGGCTTCAAGTCCGACGTCGACAGCGGTATCCACAATTTTCTCGGGCGAAAAGACCCCGTCCGAGAAATAAGTATGAATATGTAAATCAGTCTTCTTTTTCACTTACCTTTTCCTCTTCTTTATTATTCTTACTAAAATTAATTCTTTTAATACTGACGGCATGACCTGTTACCGAGTCGATTTCGACTTCTACAGCATTAACCTGAGTAATATCACCGCCTGCGACCTCGTAGCGTTCAGGAATTCCCGTCAAAAACCTGTTCAAAGAGGTTGTGTAATCCATTCCGATAACACCGTCTGAGGCTCCGCAAAATCCCGCATCCGTGATATATGCCATTTTGCCGTCTACAATACTTTCATCAGCAGTCTGCACATGTGTATGAGTTCCGAAAAACGCACTCACACCTAACTCTGCACAATACTTGCCAAAACAAATCTTTTCTGCTGTTGCTTCTGCGTGAAAATCAATTATGATTATCGGGGTAATTTCTTTTATCCGTTTAATTTCCTCCGCAACAATTTCCCACTGAGAATCTATCAAATTCATAAACACTCTGCCAAGAACATTTATTACACCGATTTTACACCCGCCAACTTCGTAAATTTTAGAACCCGCACCTTTCGTGCCTTTCGGATAATTTATCGGTCTAATCAAACAATCTGATGTATCTATGTAGGTATAAACATCTTTTTTATCCCAAATATGATTACCGCATGTCATGCAGTGAATACCATACTCTTTAAATTCATTATAATTTTTCTCGGTTAATCCAAACCCGTGAGAGGCATTTTCGACATTAGCAATAACAAAATCGTATTTTGAAGAATTTTCGACAAGAAAATCTCTGACGGCAAAACGTCCCGGCTTGCCGACAATATCTCCAAAAAATACAACTTTTATTGTTCGATTTTCTCCTGTCATTATTTGAATACCCTTAATCTGAAAGATAAAGACCGGTTATATAAAATAACAAGTCTTTATATCAGTATAATTTTATTTTGCGATTTCCGTTGTTCTGAACTCTCTTACAACAGTAACTTTTATTTGTCCCGGATAATCAAGTTCGTTTTCAATTCGTTTTGCCACATCTCTTGCGAGTTTACTTGAAGCGGTATCGTCAAACATCTCAGCCTGAACAATAATACGAACCTCACGTCCTGCCTGAACCGCAAAGGATTGCTTGATACCTTCGTAACTGTTTACGATTTCTTCAATTTTCTGTAAACGTTTGATGTAAATTTCAAGAGTATCACGTCTTGCCCCCGGTCTGCCCGCAGAAATTGCATCGGCAACCTTAACCAAAACCGCCTCAATTGTATTTGCTACAACATCATCGTGGTGGGCTTCAATTGCGTGAATGACCTCCGGTCTTTCTCCGTAGCGGGATGCAAGTTCAACACCAAGTTGAATATGCGTACCTTCTTGAGTTTGGTCGACCGCTTTTCCGATATCGTGCAACAAACCTGCTCTTTTTGTGATTTTTTCGTTTGCACCGAGTTCAGCGGCAAGCATTCCTGCGATGTGACCGACTTCAAGCGAGTGTTTCAAAACGTTTTGACCGTAACTTGTTCTGAAATACAAACGTCCGAGGGTCTTTATCAATTCTTTGTTTAATCCCATAACGCCCATTTCAAGTGCGGCATTTTCACCTTCTGCCCAGATTTTTTTGTCAATTTCTTCTCTGGCTTTTTCAACCATTTCTTCAATTCTGACAGGGTGAATACGTCCGTCTACGATAAGTTTTTCAAGTGCAAGTTTTGCGATTTCACGTCTTACAGGGTCAAAACTTGATAATACAACGGCTTCTGGAGTATCATCAATAATCAAATCAACACCTGTTAAGGTTTCCAAAGCCCTGATGTTACGACCTTCACGTCCTATAATACGACCTTTCATCTCGTCACTAGGCAACGCAACAACAGAAACGGTAGTTTCTACAACCTGTTCAATCATACAACGCTGCATGGTTGTTGAAAGAATTTCTTTTGATTTTTCAAGAGAAATTTCTCTGATTTTTGCTTCGTTTTCTCTGATTAATTGCATTTGCTCTTGAGCAAGGTCATTTTTCAACTTTTCAAGAAGAGTTTTCTTCGCATCTTCTATCGACATGCCTGAAATTCTTTCTAACTCTTCGGTTTGTTTTTGAACGAGTTCTGCAAGATAATCTTCTTTATTCAAAAGTTCGTCCATTTTGTTTTGAACCTGAACTTCTTTATCGGTATATTCTTGAATTTTATCTTCAAGCATATCTTCACGTTTGGCTAATTTTTGTTCTTGACGAGCAATTTCTTGACGTCTTTCTCTTTCTTCTTCGTTAAGTTTTTCTCTGTCCCCCTGAAGTTCCTCAACCGCCTTAATTTTGGCTTCTTTGTAGAGTATTTTTTCTTTTTCTTCAAGTGCTTTTTTATCTTTGTTAACGGATTCGATTGCACTTTTAACTTTGTTTTTTTGAATAATCAGCATAGTGACTAATACCATTACCGTAATAGCCATAACCGCCAATAATACTGCCAAATTTGTTGACATAACGTATTACCTTATCCTTTTCTATTTTTTATATAATATACGCAACTCGGGCACATATAACCTACCCGATTGTTTTCTATTCATTGTTTAAATAAAAATCATTGCATATATACCAAAAAATGTTTCCTACTACATCTGTATATATGATACCATGCAAATCAGATTTTGTATAGTGGGGCAAAATCATATTGTTGTTGTATTTTTGTTTTGTAAATATTTATTTACATTCCTAAAGTTATTTCAAAAGTTGTCGTAATAAGCAACATACACAGAAAGTATGAAGGATTTATTATGCCAATTCCTGAAATGACACCACAACAAAAATATCAACAATTCATACAAACTCACCCTAAATACAAAAACCTGAGTATAGATAAAGTCTGCTCAATTATGGTGAAAGAAAAACTTTTGAATGCAAACGATGTCAAAGAGTTGAAAAAACCTCTGTTCGGAAACGGATTTGTAAATTCTGCCCCTGCTTTTATTGAAGAAGGGATGAACAATTTAGGAATTAACACCAATAATAAGAAAACAAAACCTAAAAACTATGTAGAAGTCCCCAAAAGATACCACCCGAATTTCTCTGAATTAGAAGTCACAAAATCAGGAAAAGTTGACTTTAATCAATTCTCTATGCAAAGTTTAAAAGCAAAATATGACAGTAAAAATTACACAATCACAAAAAACGACAACGGTAACATCTCCGTAACCAAAAAAGACGGAACTCCTGTTATGAGTATTAACGAATTCTTTGGAGAAAAAAACGTAACCTATGAAAACAACGGCAAAATCGTGACAGTAGGGATATCAAAAACAGGAGAAATCCATAACTACCAAACAACAGAAATAAAAAACAACGTACAATATACTAAAAGGTATGACGGTACAAACAAATTTCCAAGTCGAGTTTATTCAAAATATCCTGATGGTTCACACGGACAAATCAACTATGACACCAAAACAGGCAAAATAACTTTTCAAGATTTTTGGGAAAAAGACGGTAATTCTCCACAAAAAGTTATAGAATATACCAATGGACAGCCCTACCGTAAAAGCATCAATGGAAAAACCGAATTCGTATTAGTTAATGATTTAAAAGATGATATTTTTGCAAAGAATGCTCTTGGATTGCCTACAACCCGCCAAAGCCTTTCTAACAATGTATTAAAACGTATCACAAGCGTTAATGTCACTGAAACAATAAAGGAATACAAAAAACTAACAGGTAACAACCTGATAGATGATATCGAAAATGAAATTGGTCTACCAAGAAGCACCAGAGATAAACTGATTAATCATATTGAAACATTATATTGTAAAGAAGCGTCAGGAGAGGAAAGCGGGAAATATCTGGCTCAAGCACTTTACGATGATATTTCAGGTCTTGGCAGCGGAAAACTATCTGAACATCTCAAAATGATTAATTCAGAAAATTTGAAGTATGTTATGACTGAATATAAAACAATTTCTTTCAATAATTTTTATAAAACATCAGATGATATTCGTTCCCTGCTTGAACATATTCCGGGAATTCGTTTAGATTATAAAGATTCAGAGAATCTAACAAAAAAACTTGTACCAATAGAAGGCTTGCTTACTGCAATACAAGGAGAAACAGGCATACCGAAAGCAAAAAGAGACAGTTTGACAAAACAAATTGTAGACCTTGCACTTAAAGATAAAGCACCTGAGGTGAAAAAAAGAATATCTCGGGATATAGCAAACCACCCTGAAGATTATCATAAAGTTGAAATTGACATCTATAGGGCAGAAAATACCAAAGGTGGAGATTTAAGAAACCCTAACCTGAAAAATCAAAAGACAAAAGAAACAAAAAACAAAACCTTTAACGGACAAATAAAACAAGGTAAAACAGGCGATTGCTGGTTACTTGCAGGGTTAAATTCCATTATTGCTAAACCCAAAATGAGAGCCGAATTGGAAAAACTTGTTAAAATCGACTCTAAGACAGGCGATTATATTGTCAATTTAAAAGGTGCAAAAAAGACCTACAGAATTACAAAAAGAGATTTACAAGAATATCCAAATCTTGCAACCGGAAGTGAAAAAGTAAATGCCATTGAAATAGCAATGGATAAATATCTTCGTGATGACGCATATAACGACAGAAACGACTCACAATTTGTCGATAAAGAGTTTGGATCTGTTTCTACGGTAGATCTTAACGGAAACGGTTTAACGACACTGTGGAATACGCTCTTTGATAATGGAGAACCAGATTTAGTGAGAGACCCGCTCAAAGAAAATTTTAATGCCCCTAACAAAACCTATACAATGTCACTAATGGGTGATGAGGATATCTACGGACTTGCCAGAAGCGAAAAAGAAGAAAATTGCACAATTCATAAACGTCACGCATATTCAATTGTTGGAAGTGATGAAAAAAACATCTACCTGCTAAACCCTTGGGATTCTGATAATAAAATAACTATCGCAAGAGCAGACTTCAAAAAACTCGGAGCATATATAGTATCTTACGAACTTGATATAGCCTAATATTCGCACTGAGTGAAGTATATCATCCAAAAGGTAAACCCCACGACCTTCTATCTTACCTTTAACCAAATGTTTTCGGACAGAGATTTGTTGAGCAGTCTAAAGCCGTTTTTCTTCATCACATCCGCAATGGTATTGACCCTTATGCCTTGCAGATACTCCTCTTCGCCAAATACCACAAGCCCTTGCGGTTTTAGAACCTTATTCATCTTCTGGGCAATCTCATCCATGATTTCCCTTGCGTCTTCTTTCATACAGCGAACCATATTATCGCCGACGCATAATGTGTGATACAACGCATTACGATACAACAGAACATTCACACTTTTTGGCGGATACATCTTATCCAAGTTCATTACATCCCCCTGCGTGAAAATGCAGTTGTCAAACTTGCTCAAATTCGCACTGAAATCTTTGTGCATTCTATAAGATGCAACCTGTTTTTCCAGTGCTTCTCTACTTATTTTGATTGTATCTTCAAAACTTAGTTTCATATTTTCTGCAAGTTTAGGTTGAATTTTTTTAATTTGTTGGATTTGGTCATTATACTGTTTCTTCTGTTTTGCAAATTCAATCGGATTATTCAACATCGCCTCAAGTTCCATAAGGTCACGCTTTGCATCAGGAAATATCGGAACTCGATATTCCGAACCCTGCTGAGTATAGTATTCTTTGAACTTATCGCAGCATTTTTGCTGATATTCGTTTAACCCGCGAGGATTGTCGTCAAACAACATATTTTCAGAATCAATGTCGGTAGAATATCCCAACAAGCCATCATCTGCCCTGAGCAGTTGACATTCGCCGCTTTGAGCATCCTCAATAACCTCGTCACTTATATCAAATCCGTAAACCTTTAACTTATCCTTCAAGTTATCTAACATCATTGCGTAACTTCTTACCTCTTCTCCCGTTGAGCAGGCCCCGGAAACAATATTTATCTCTTTATCCTTACTAAAAGTATCTAAAACATACTTTTGAACAAGTTCATCCGTTCTCGGTTCTCTGAAAAATGCGGTCTGGTGGTTAAGTGTACCAATGCTTGTCATATCACTGGTTTCAGACCTCATCCCGCCTTGAAAACTAACCATATAATTTGCTCTCAAATTTTCTGTACTTGGTTTTGCCAATGCGGGTTTTTGAAATTGCATTTCATTTTTAACGGTTTTATCAGTTTGTTTATTATTATTGTAATTTGAATTGTATCGGATTTGAAAGTTTGGGGTAATTGTATTCACTGTTTGCTCCTTTTCTATATTAATGCTGAACAAACCCATATTTGCTATGTATAAAAAGTTTCATTACAAAATTTTACAATTAGAAGGGGCGGGAAATCGAAGATTTCCCGCCCCTCTTTTTAACTTCAATTATGCCATAATTGCGAAATTAAACCTCTTAACCGTGGTGGCATTCACCGTGGTGATGGCAGTGGTGGTGGTCGTGACCTTCGCCGCCGCAAGCGTTTTCACCTGTTTCAAGAGTATTTGCCATGTATTGTTCAATAACTTCTTTAATCGGCAATTCAGGACAACCCGCAACAACTTCAACTCCGTTTTGAGCAAACATCATCATTGGTCTTCCGCCCATTCCGCCTGCAAGAACCTTGCTTACGCCTTGTTCTGAAATCCAAGAAGCACTCTGGCATGAAATTCCTTCTTCCGGAATTCTTTCCTCAATGTTCAAGATTTCTTTTGTTTCAGGGTTAATTTCAGCAAAAGTGAAAGAATCACAGTGTCCGAAATGTCCGCATAATTTACCTTCTGATGTTGGAATACAAATTTTCATAATCATATCTCCTTTTAATTTTTCTATGTTCGTTTGTAAAAGTATTGCACTTTCAAGTGCTTCTGTTTCTGTAATATTGTGGTTTTGAGCATAAACACGCAAAATCTTCAGAATATTTTCGTTTATTCTTCTGTTAAACGGCACTTTCTTCAAGCAGGTTCTTTTTCTGCCTGCACTTGCTCGTTTACCGCCCCAATTAGAATTACTCTCACATTTCATATTAACAGTATAACTCTTGCTTTTGATTTTGTCAATACATAATCAAGTTAGCCGATTTACTCATTTGTTATTGCAATTTTTATGACATTTTCTCGCCTGTTTTCAAAGATTTCGTAGGCTTTTTCAATATCTTTTAGCGGGAATTTATGCGTAATTAAAGGTGTTGTGTCAATTTTTCCCTGTTCAATCAGTGAAAGTATTTCTTCGCAATCGCAACCGTCAACACCGCCTGTTTTAAATGTAAGATTTTTGCCGTACATATCAGGCAGCGGCAACGTCATAGGCTTGTCATACAGAGCAACTACCGTGACAATTGCATTCGGTCTTGCGGCTTGCCAAGCCGTTTTGAAAGTTTCTTCCGTTCCCGCAACTTCCAAAACTACATCCGCTCCGCCGTGTTCGCTTTCTTTATTCACAACATCAAGGCAACTTTCGGGTTCGGTTACGATTACATTCGGATAATATCTTTTAATGAAATTTCTTCTAACTTCATCCTTTTCGCAAACAATAATTTTTTGTGGATTTTTTAGCATTACACATAATAAAGTGCAAATTCCTGTCGGCCCTGCTCCGATAATTAAAACTGTGTCATTTTGTTTAATTTCTGAAATACGTGCCGCCCAAAACCCTGTTGCAAGAATATCGCCTACAAAAAGAGCCTGCTCGTCAGAAACAGAATCGGGAATTTTGTTTAAGCCCTGATTTGCATAAGGTACTCGAACATACTCTGCCTGACCACCGTCTATACGGCAACCTAACGCCCAACCGCCGTTTTTATCAGAGCAATTATTTACAAAACCGTTTTTGCAGAAAAAACATTCTCCGCAAAAAGTTTCGACGTTAACCGTTACCCTGTCGCCGACTTTTACATTTTTTACGTCTGCCCCGATTTCTTCAACAATTCCGACCATTTCATGCCCGACAGTTATGCCCTGAACGGCTTTTGGTACGGAACCGTGTTTTATATGAAGGTCACTTGTGCAAATACTGCTCATTGTAACTCGAATAATCGCATCTTGCGGGTCAATAATTTGCGGCTTTGGCTTTTGGGTTAATTCAAAATTTCCGTCACTTTTATAAGTATATGCTAACAAAACTTTCTCCTTTTAAACTTGCAAATAACGTTAAAATATCTGTGATGATTATAGCATAGACTTTTGCGATTGATTTAAGTTTTGTAACAAAAGTTTCTTTTATTGAAATTTAGCAAAGACAAAAAACTTTATATAAGTATAAGAGAGATAATAGATGGAGAGCATAGATATGATAAAACTTTCAAAAATCGCATTGGGCAAGGTATATTTTACAAGAACAGACCAAACAACAAGAGTACCTAAAACAATGGTACAAACGTTTCAAATAGAGAATGAGAACGACTACACGACAATCGTAAGAGAAAATAAATATTCAGCACAAATCGATGCGTTGAATAACAAATTTGCAAGTATTGAGCCGCAAGAATATATAAACGAAGCCGCTGCAAACGGATTTAAAACGCTTACAGTGAGTGATGCTGATTATGAAAACTATGGAGCAAAATGGGATAAAATCGCATCATAGGGTAAACAAATTTTCAAAATAACAAAAAAAAGAGCCGAGAATAAACCCGACTCTTTTTTACTTTTGTTGTTTTAAAACTACACAGAGTAAACGCTGACTTGTTTTCTATCTCTTCTGTGCGGTTCAAACTTAACAACACCGTCAGTCAACGCATATAAAGTATCATCAGAACCGATACCTACATTGTTACCAGGGTGAATTTTTGTTCCTCTTTGACGAACAAGGATGTTACCTGCTTTAACAGCTTCGCCACCGAACTTTTTAACGCCTAAACGCTTAGCTTCGGAGTCACGGCCGTTACGGGTGGATCCCATACCTTTCTTATGTGCCATTTTCTATTTCTCCTTTTTAGTTACTTTAATTGTTAATCTTATCTTGGATTATTGGCGGCTCGACCGGCTCATCGCAGCTCTCGCCTAAACGGGTTCACTTCGTTTCACCCTTGCCAAAATCCGCTATTCAGCAGCTGTTTCTTCAGCAGACTTTTTAGCAGAAGTTCTGATTTTAGAAATCATAACTCTTGTGTAACCTTGTCTGTGACCTTGTTTTTTTCTGTAACCTTTTTTAGGTCTTTGCTTGTAAACGATAACTTTCTTTGCTTTACCGTGTAAAACGATTTTACCTTCAGCAGATGCACCTGTAACGTAAGGTTGACCTACTTTTGATTTTTTACCGTTAACAACCATAACGATTTTGTCAAAAACTACTTTTGAATCTTTTTCGCCATCTAGTAATTCAATATCAACGTAACGTCCTTCTTCTACTTGATATTGTTTTCCGCCTGTTTCGACTATTGCGTACATGTTTTCTTCCTTTCGTTGCGGGTATCGTAACCGTTTGAACGGTTTTATAAAACGATTGACCCATAGTAATCACGTATAGTCATTATCTATCAGTCAAAACCTATTGTCAAGAAGTTTTAAGAATTGTGTATAGTGTTGAATTTTTAATATTTATTAACTTTGTGGTATTCGTTGTTTGTTTGAAGTATTATAAACGTATGATGTTTAATAGGGAAGAATTAATAGAGGCGACGGGAGCGAAAAACCTTGTTGGAAGTGTTAAATCAGAAATTTTCAAGATTTCAACAGATACAAGAACTCTTCAAAAAGGCGACATTTACCTGCCGTTAAAAGGTCAGAATTTTGACGGGGAAAAGTTTATTGATAATGCACTAAACGCAGGTGCTGTCGGATATTTCACAACAAGCGGAATTGTGAAAGACAACGCTGAACTTGTTTTGAATGTCGATAATACTCTTGATGCTTACTTAAACCTTGCAAAATATTACCGCAAAAAGGTTAACCCCCTAACCGTTGCAATCACCGGAAGTTCAGGAAAAACCACCACCAAAGAAATGGTATATTCCGTACTTTCACAAAAATTCAAGACCCAAAAAACTTTTTCAAATCATAATAACGAAATCGGATTTTGCCAGACAGTGCTTGGAATGGAACCTGATACGCAAGCCTTAATCGTTGAAATGGGAATGCGAGGACTGGGCGAAATTGAACTCATTTCAACACATCTTGAACCTGATATGGCAATTATTACAAACTCAGGCTCTGCACACGTCGGAAGGCTCGGAAGCCTTGATAATATTGCGATTGCGAAGTGTGAAATTGTTTCAGGACTTAAACCTGACGGATTTTTTACCGCAAAAAATCAGGAAATTATTAAAAAGCATCTCAATTTTGGCGGTACAAAAGTTTATTATTCATTAGACGACGTTAAAATTCTTGAAAAAGCCCTATCCTATTCAAAATTTGAATACAAAGGAGAGGTTTACGAACTGAACGTTGACGGGGATTATAATATAGAAAACTCGCTTTCTGCAATAGAAATCGGCTTGAATGCAGGATTAACGACAGAACAGATTAAAGCGGGTTTATTATCATACAAGCCGATTGAAAAACGCTGGGAAGTTGAAAATATTGGCAGAATAAAAATTATAAACGACAGTTACAACGCAAACCCTGAATCAATGAAGGCTTCTGTTAAAACTTTTGTTGAGTTGTACGAAAAACCTGTCGTTGTGCTTGGTAATATGGGTGAACTTGGAGAAAATGAAGTTTTATACCACCAACAGGTCGGAAAATATCTGGCAGAATTAAACAAATCGGTAAAATATCTTGTTGTCGGGGATTTAGGAAAAGAAATCGGGACAGAACTTGAAAAAACAGGTTCTGAGGTTCATTACTTTGCTAACAACAACGATACCGCAGATTGGATTACAAAGAATATTACAGATGGAGAAACCTTGTTCCTAAAGGCTTCAAGGTCAATGAAGTTTGAAGAAATTATAGATAATATTAAAAATAAAAGAGGGATAAATCAATGAGAATGATAATGGTAGCATTCCTTTTGGGGATGATTTTATGTATGTTGTTCGGAGTGCCGTACATTGACATGTTAAAAAAGAAAATGATTGGTCAGTATATCAAAGATGTTGCACCCGAAAACCACGCAAAAAAACAGGGAACACCTACAACCGGCGGAGTTTTTATCATTGTGGCAATTATTCTTGCATCAGTTACAACGCTTTTACTTGCTCAGAAAATGACAACTATCGCCCTTATAACACTTATCACTCTCGGATTTTATACCCTTGCAGGATTTCAGGATGATTATATAAAAATTAAAGGTAAAGGCAACGACGGCTTAACTGCTCGCGGAAAACTATTCCGCCAGATTGCGATTGCGTTATTACCGACTTTGTTTTTGATAACAAACAGTCCGAATGCCTGCACTTTTGCAATCGGGAATTTCATTTTGGATTTGAAATGGTTCTATCCGTTTTTTGCGGTATTTATCATAACAGGAGCATCAAATGCGTACAATTTAACCGACGGACTTGACGGTCTGGCAGCAGGATGCGGAGTTCCGGCATTCATTGCCTGCTCTTTGATTTCGTTATTTATGGGCGAAGTTGAACTCGCAATAATTTCAGCAACTGTAGCCGGTGCATTGTTAGGATTTTTAAAATTTAACAAACCAAAAGCCGAAGTCTTTATGGGAGATACAGGCTCTTTGGCAATCGGCGGATTGCTCGGAACACTTGCGGTCCTCGGAAAATTTGAATTCCTTTTAATTTTCATTGGTGCTGTTTTTGTTATGGAAACCTTATCCGTAATTATCCAAGTTACAAGTTTCAAATTAACGGGAAAAAGAGTTTTTAAAATGGCTCC